>CAZGVQ010000777.1:0-1500 GCA_964529355.1 uncultured Acidimicrobiales bacterium | reverse complement strand
TCCGGTGGCGAGCCTTGCACATTCTTGCGCGCTGCACGCGCATTAGCGGACCGAACGGCGAGCGAAAGTCCGCTAGGCCGGTGGCGGGGTGTAGCAGAGCCCGAGTTCTTCGAGTCGAGGCACTGCTCCTTCAATGACCGTTCCGAGGATCGCGGCGATCGCTTGAAGGTCGTCACGACGGATGGTGAGCACCCGGCCGTTGAAGTCCTGACGCTGCACCTGCACCATCTGTAGATAGCGATTGAGCATCTCTGATTCGGGCCCGGACAGCGCATCGAGTCGGGCCAGATCGATGGTTACCGACTTGGCCGGCCGGCGGGCCGGAACCTCGGTGAGGTCGATCGTGGTCTGGGTCTCGACGCCGAAGTCGGGCACATCGACCGGCAAGAGTTGATCGATGGGGACGTTGTAAAACAGAGCGAGTCGTTGCAGACGAGGAACCGAGATTGCCCGCTCGCCTCGCTCGTAGGCACCGAGCACCGACGCCTTGAACTCCTGGTCCGAAGACGCTTCGACCTCTTGAAGCGACAGGCGCTTCTGGCGGCGGATCGCCCGCAGCCGATCGCCCACCTTTTGTGAGTACAGATCACCGAGAACCTCGTCGATTTCCATCTACTTTTCCTGCTCCAAACGGGACGATACGGTGCCCCACCAACTAGCTGTGGGATTCGAACCCCAGGATGGGTTCGAACACTTGGTGGACAGAACGACCGTCCTGCACACGTAGCGTGACTTATCGCCAGAGTAGGTCAAATGACTCAGAGCGCGCAAAAGCGGACGCACGGTTACTTTTCCGGCTGTTCTTCACCGAACTGACACATTACGACCACGCAAAACGACCAAAACTCCACGCTGAGTGGAATTCGTCACACCGCCTTTAAGGCCACAAACGACCAAATCAACACTTAGCGTGGTCAAGATGGGGCTGGTGCGATCGACCCATCCCGAAGCTGACCCAGCAATGTGCCGGCCACAATGGCGGCGGTCTCCGCACGAAGAATCTGAGAACCGAGCGTAACTGGGCTCCGGGCAAGTTCGAGCTCTCGTGGCGACCAACCACCTTCGGGCCCCACGACCACCGTCCTTTCGGAACCATCGAATCGGCGTCCACCCGGCTCGGCCGTCACGACTCCGGTGCCACCAAGCACCTCGTCGGCGCCCTGCACTCCCCCGATCGTTGGCAGCCGGACTCGGCGACTCTGCATCGCGGCTTCCCTTGCCACGCGCTCGAGTCGCTCGATATTGCGTGCGGCCTTGGTTTCATCCCACCGCACAACGGAGTGGTCGGCGTGCAACAGCGTGATGTGGTCGACACCCAGCTCGGTAAGTTTCTGAGTGGCCAGCTCGGGCCGCGAACCCTTTACCAGGACAAAGGCGACGCTGATGGCGTACGCCGGCTGCGCCACTTCGACAATGTCGCCGTCGGGTTCGATCGTCGGACCAAATCGACACGCTCTCCATCGGCCAGCGCCGTCCGAGACGGTCAGCGGATCACCGTCT
>CAZGVQ010000776.1:0-1506 GCA_964529355.1 uncultured Acidimicrobiales bacterium | reverse complement strand
GCGGCAAGTATGGCCAGGGCTGCGACCATTGCCAGAAGGCGAAGCGGGAAGCTCGAAGAGCGGGGGTGACTTCGGATGTTCGTCTTTTGCTCCATTCGAGGCAATCTATGTTCTGCCACCTCAACCGGCAAATGTCTCTGCGGATTCGGGTGCTGACCAGGCGCTAGTACTGTCGGATGAATGGCCGCCATCGCGAATGAAACAACGGTCAGCGGTAGCTGCGAACCGGGATACGAATCCGTTCGCGCTGCGCTGATCGAGAACCTGGCCGACGATCTGGGTGGCAGCGCGGCGATGACGGTCGACGGCGTCGTCGTGGCCGACGTTTGGGGCGGACATCGCGACCTGGCGCGGACCGCTCCATGGGAGGCCGACACCATCAGCTGCGTCTGGTCGACCACCAAGATGGCCTCAGCTTTGTGCGTCCTGATGCTCGTCGAGCGGGGCGAGCTCGATCTCGAGGCGCCGGTCGCGCAGTACTGGCCCGAGTTCGCCGCGGCGGGCAAGGAGCAGGTGCTCGTCCGCCACGTGATGAGCCATACCGCTGGACTCCCCGAGTTCGCCGAACCGGTCGACGATGCTCTCGTGTTCGACTGGGATGCATGTTGCGCACTCCTGGCCGCGCAGGCCCCATCGTGGACTCCCGGTGACGGTTCGGGCTACCACGCCGAGACGCAGGGCTGGCTCCTCGGTGAGTTGGTTCGGCGGGTGACCGGCACGACCATCGGCTCGTTCTTTGCCGCCAACGTCAACCAGCCGCTTGGCTTGGACTTTCACATCGGACTCGACGATTCGCATTTCAGCCGGGTGGCCGAGATGGCGACGCTGCGCGCCGAGCCGACCGTTCAGGGCGCTGGTATGCGAAGCCTGCACCTCGTCAATGCGCCATCGTGGCGGCGCGGAGAATTTCCGGCTAGCGGCGGGCACACCAACGCCCGATCGGTGGCCCTCGCCATGGCGCCGATCGCCAACGGGGGTATCGGACTCTCGCCCGAGGGTGAGCAGGTGCAACTGCTGTCGCCATCGACCATCGACCGCATCTTCGAGGTGCAGGCCGCCGGCGTCGACCGAAGTCTGGGGCGGCCGATCACCTTCGGCATCGGGTTCGGGCTCACCGACGACGCCACGCCGCTCGGCACCAACGATCGCACCTGTTGGTGGGCCGGTTGGGGTGGGTCGATGTGTGTCATCGACGTCGAGAACCGAATGACCGTGGCTTACACGATGAATCAGATGCGCGGTAGCGATGATTTCCGGGCCGCAAGGGTGGTGTTCGCTGCCCACGAGGCCATGGCGCTCGCCCGGGCGCGCGGCTAGGCAGGGGTCGTGTCTGGCGGTCCAAGTCGATCGAGGCGGGCGCTGAAGCCCATATAGCGCCACACGAGTTGATCGCCTTCGAGATGGCGCGTGACCTCGATGGGTATGCCGTCGGGTCGCAGGACGTGGGTGCCGTCCTCGAATGATGCAGCTACGGAAATTTCGGTGGTGAAGTCCACAGCCATGACG
>CAZGVQ010000775.1:0-1510 GCA_964529355.1 uncultured Acidimicrobiales bacterium | reverse complement strand
AGCATCGGCCCTGCTCGGACCGCAACAGCTGCTCGCCGCCATCCTTGGCGAGCAGGATGATCTCGGGTCGGTCAGGGTCGAATCCGTCGCCGACGAGGCCGGAGTTGACCATGTGTATACCCATGTTCGGGTTCTGGGTGCTCTGCTCGATATACCCGGCTGCACAGATCTCGCTGGTCGATTCGAAGCTCTGAAGATACGCCGAGGTCTGATCGAGCTCGCCGACCAACGAACCGAGCTCGTCTCGACTCATCGAGAGGTAATTGGGGACCTCATCGCCGCTTTCATACAGCGCCTTGAGTTCCAGGTAGCTACACACCTGCTCGTCATCCTGACAACGAAGCTGTTCGCCGCGTGGCCCCTCTACAAGTACTGGCGCAACGACGTCACCAATCTGGGAGTACACGTAGCGGGAAAATCCGTACACCCCGACGGGCTGATCGGGAGGCTGCGGCGGGAGGCCGCTGTCGGTTGCCGCGTCTTGCACCAGTTGCAGTTGGCCTGCGTGGTCGGGCAACTCGATGGGTTCGGTGGTAGCCGGGGCATTCGATGTGGTGCTGGACGACTGCTCGACCACCGTCGCCTCGGGCACGGGAGCAGCGGTTTCAGACGGCGTGGCGGTGGAGCTGCAGGCTGCAGCGATTACCAACAGAGCAGCGATGATCGCAACTGAGCGAAGGCTGATATTTCGAAACATTGGCGAAGACCTCTCGTCCATACTGCCCGTCTCTGACAAATCTCACCACTTTCGTGACTCAGACGCTTCTCAGTAGTGTCGTTTTCATGGCACTTCTCACCGACAAGGTCGCGTTCATTACCGGCGCTGGGGCGGGCATCGGTGAGGCCACTGCGCACCGGTTCGCAGCCGACGAAGCATCGCTTTGGCTCAACGATCGCGACCCCGATGCCCTTCACGCAATCATCGATGCCATCCGGGGCAACGGCGGCGCAGCTCACGGTCTCGCCGGCGACGCATCGGACTCCGCGTTCGTCAACGAGTGGGTGGACGCCGGAGTAGCCCAGTACGGGCGGGTCGACGCGCTGTACTGCAACGTCGGCCTCTCGCGGACGGGACTACTGGGCGACACCAGTGACGCCGACTGGAGATTCCAGCAACGACTCACCCTCGACTCGGTGTTCTTCGCCACCCGCGCCGTGCTGGCGCCGATGGTCGAAGCGGGTTCGGGCAGCATCGTTGCGATGTCGTCGGGCGCAGGTATGGGCGGCCAGTACAACCTTGGTGGCTACGCCGCCGCGAAAGCCGGCGTGATCAGCCTGATGGAAACCGTGGCAACCGAGTACGGCCCTCACGGCATTCGGGCCAACGCCGTGACCCCCGGACCAACGGCCACCGCACCGCTACTCGCGTACCTGGAAGAGAAGGACGGCGGCGTCGACGCCCACGTTGCCGACCTCAACCTCGCTCGTCTCACCCAACCCGAAGAAGTGGCGGCCACCGTGGCCTGGCTGGCCTCCGACGAATCATCGTCAATCTCGGGAATCTGCGTCC
>CAZGVQ010000774.1:0-1519 GCA_964529355.1 uncultured Acidimicrobiales bacterium | reverse complement strand
TTGCAACACGGTCTGGTGCGACAGCCCTGTCGGACAAAATAATCAGACTCTTGCCGTCGGCGATTGCCTGACGCGCTTGGGCGTTTATATCTTTCAGTGCTTTTTTAAGTCCTTCCTTGCCAGACCCTATGGGGAAGGTTATATCGATAATCGTTGAACTCCAGCCACGGTAGTCGAGGTTACGCAGGGATGTGAGTTCCTGATTGCTGAGGATCGGGTGGGGAATGTTCAATCGGTGTGCGTGCTGTTCAGTCGTTTCCAGCACGTTGCTTTCGGGACCGATGTAACAGCCAAGTGCCATAATGACTTCTTCGCGAATGGCATCAATGGCCGGGTTGGTTACCTGTGCGAAGCGTTGTTTAAAGTAGTCGTACAACATACGCGGCTTGTGGGACATTACCGCCAGTGCAGCATCGTTACCCATTGAACCGACCGGGTCGCGCAACTCAGAGACCATTGGTTGCAACATAAACTGCAGCGTTTCCTGCGTATAGCCGAATGCACGCATACGTTGTGTTAAGGTTTCAGTGTCCAGCCCCTGGTGTTGATGCTGCGGGAGTTCAGATAATTCAATGCGCTGGTTCTTTAGCCACTCGCCGTAGGGTAGACGGTTGGCAACGTCCAGTTTGACTTCGTCATCGGGAATCATTCGTCCCTGTTCGAAATCGATTAGAAACATGCGGCCTGGCTGCAGGCGACCTTTCTCAATAATTGTGGCGGGGTCAACATCAACCACGCCAACCTCTGATGCCATGATGCACTTGTCATCTGAGGTAATGTAGTAACGAGATGGGCGCAACCCGTTGCGATCAAGTACAGCGCCAATCGTTTTACCATCGGTGAATGCAATAGATGCGGGGCCATCCCATGGCTCCATTAAGCAGGAGTGATACTCGTAGAAGTCGCGCTTGGCAGCGGGCATGGTTGTATGGTGCTGCCATGCTTCCGGAATCATCAGCATCACCGCCTCATGCAGCTTGCGGCCATTCATCAATAAGAACTCAAGGACGTTATCAAAGGTGCCAGAGTCAGAGCAGTCGGGGGTCACAACCGGATAGAGCTTTTTTATGTCTTCACCAAACTGTTGGCTGACGGCAACGCCTTCACGTGAATTCATCGCGTTGACGTTGCCGAGGAGCGTGTTTATCTCGCCGTTATGGCTCATATAGCGATTGGGCTGCGCTCTTTCCCAGGACGGGAAAGTATTAGTGCTGAACCTTGAATGCACCATGGCGAGGTGTGTTTCGAAGTCATCGCGTTGAAGGTCTGTATAAAAAGGGAACAGCTGATCAGGCGTCAACATGCCCTTGAATACGATCACTCGTGACGACAGTGAACAGATATAGAAGGAACTGTCTGCTGCCAGCGCTTTATCAAGTCGCAGTCGATTGGTTGTGCGTTTGCGAATCAGATACAGTTTGCGCTCGAAGCTGTCCTGATCAAACTCGGCTGAGGATTCACTGTCACCGGCGGCAATAATCAGCTGTTTAAATACTGGCATCGCTCCACGCGCTGCTAC
>CAZGVQ010000773.1:0-1522 GCA_964529355.1 uncultured Acidimicrobiales bacterium | reverse complement strand
TTACTACCGGTTGGCTGCCGCCGCCGATGTGCCGTTTGTGATGCAGGCCGGTGCCTCAGGGGGCAACTTTCCCCACGAGTGTGGCCACCCGTCGGGCATCGCCGAACCCGCCGCGCGGCACCCTTCGGTCCGCTTTGTCCTGTCGCACACCGGCGCGCCCTGGACCACCGAGACCATCGAGCAGGCCCGTCGCTTCGACAACGTGTTCATCGGCACCGCCACTTGGTCGCCGCGCCGCTGGACCGACGAACTCATCGACTTCGCTGCCGGTGAAGGCAAGGGCAAGGTGCTTTACGGCAGCGGCTTCCCAACGACGGGCCACAACCAGATGGCTAGGCAGATCGCAGATCGTGTCGCCGACGCCGATGTGCTCGAATGGCTCACAGCCACCACCGCCCGCAACGTCTTCACCCGACTCAACCAATCGACCTGACAATCAACCTGGACAAGAGGAACAAGAGGAACCGCATGCTCGGCCAGACCTACAACGTGCAACCCGTGCCCCCGGACCTGGAGCACACGCGTTACTTCGACGCAGCACCACTTCGCATCGGCGTGGAGTACCGGGTCGTCGACCCGGATGCCCTGGCCGAGGCCTACGAAGGCGACGACCTCGCCGAGATCGAGGAGCACTCGCCCGAGGGCGGCTTCACCGACGAAGGGCTGTCGATCCACATCGAGAGCATCGCGGATGACCATGAGTACATCCGGTTCGATGCCTTCGACGACGACCCGCACTATCACTATGTCGACAAGGCCGCCGGAACGAACACGCTGGTTGGTTTCGATGTCGCCGCCCACGGCGCCGTGGTGCCCTGGGTTCTGTCGCAGATTCGCGATCGCCTCGACCCGATGCTGCGTCGTGCCGGGGCTCCACATGTGGCTGACACGCTGGGCGAAGGGGTCGGCAACACGATTGCCGATGAACTGGTGGCGTACCTGCCGACCATCGGCATCGATATCGACCCCGATGCGAGCGCGGGCGAGTGAGCCTCACCGTTGATCGTCTCACGCCTATGACCGGAGCGATCGTCGAGGGCATCGACCTTCGATCTTCCGACGCCGACCTGGTTGCAGAGGTCGAACAACTGCTGCACGAGCATCTGGTGTTGTTCTTCCCCGGACAGGCACTCGAGGCCGGCGAGCAGCACCGGTTGGCACTGTTGTTCGGCGACATCGATGTTGCGCCTTTCGGGCCGAAACACCCGGACGTGCCCGAGATGACGGTGCTCGACCAACAGGCCCCGAAGGGTCAGGGCGCCGACGCCTGGCACAGCGACAATACGTTTCGCACCGAGCCCCCGAAGTACACGATGCTCCAGGCGGTACAACTTCCACCGCACGGAGGCGATACGTGCTGGGCAAACATGTACGAGGCGTTCGACGCTCTCAGCGAGCCGATGCAGAAGTTTCTTGAGGGACTCACCGCCGAACACGATCTTTCGAAGCCGCTCGCCGTTGCCATCCAGAAGGGGCTCAGCAACGCTGATCTCGGAGAGATGCGCAAACAGTTCCCGCCCGA
>CAZGVQ010000772.1:0-1522 GCA_964529355.1 uncultured Acidimicrobiales bacterium | reverse complement strand
TTGTGGGACCTGGTGTGGGCGGGCGAGGTAACCAACGACTCGCTTGCTCCCTTGCGGGCCCTGGGCGCCAAACGCGGTCGCAAGCCGGCGGCATCGAAGCGTCGGGGTCGACCTCGGGTTGGCCAGATGACCCGGTTGGGTCCGCCGACCGCCGCCGGCCGATGGTCGTTGGTGGCACCGCTGCTGTTGCCCAAGCCGTCCGAGACCGAGGTCGCGCATGCTCGGGCATTGCAGCTGCTTGAGCGTTATGGAGTGCTGACCCGAGAGGCTGCCCTGGGTGAGGGGGCCAAGGGCGGCTTTGCCGGGGTCTATCCGGTGTTGAAGGCGTTGGAGGAGCGTGGCCAGGTGCGTCGTGGCTACTTCGTCGCTGGCCTGGGCGCCGCACAGTTTGCGTTGGCCGGTGCCGTCGACCGGCTACGGGCCGAACGGGTCGATGTTTCGGCCTTGGCCGAGGACCCGGTGTTCGTGTTGCTGGCCGCCACCGACCCGGCGCAACCCTATGGAGCTGCGCTCACGTGGCCCGAGAATTCCGGTCGACCCGCCCGAGCTGCCGGCGCGTTCGTGCTGCTGGCCGACGGCGAACCGGTGGCGTACCTCGAGCGTGGCGGGAAGTCGCTGCTCACCTTTGGCGGCGATGCTCCGCCCGAGGGCTGGGTCGACGCATTGACCGGGCTGGTGAAACAGGGCCGCTTGAAGGCGTTGGACATCAACAAGATCGACGGCGAACCCGTTCGCGAATCGCCGCTGGCCTCCCACCTCGAAGCCCACGGCTTCACCCTCAGCTACAAGGGCCTCACCTACCGCGGCTGAGCCTGTCATACCTCCTCGCCATGCTGTTGGTATGTGCTTACGATGCGATGGATACAGCGATGAAGAACTCGACCGACAGCAGGATCTCGCGATCCGGGTGAATGGGTATCAGTACCTTCACGTCTATCAACCCGGTAGCTCCACCGGCGATGGTACGTGGACCTACACCGTCGGACTCTCGGAGAACTTCGGCCAGCCCGAGTTCATCTGCATCGGCATCAAGCCCGAGCGACAGGTGAGCATCGTCAAGGCGCTCGCCGACACGGTGGTTGAGGAGGGGTACCTCGACCCTGAGGTGCTCACCGATCTCGATGTCGAACTCGTTCGCGTGCATGGCGACCATTTCTCCGACGGTCTGGTGACCGACTGGGAGAACCGCTATCGCGATGCCGTGGAGGGAGATTTCCTCCAGGTCATTCCGGGCAAGTCCTGGTTCTGCTCCTGCCACCCCAGCAACGTCGAACGAATGGACGACCCAACCCCACTAACCCAAGCCGGCTACCGAGACCTCCCGGCCTAGTAGCGCACGCGCGGCCGCATCCCTCTCGGACGCTCTCGAACCGCGAAGCCTCTCGAACACCGGGAGGTTTTCGATTCGAGCGGAGCGAGAACGAAAACTCCGAGGGTGAGCAAGCCCGTCAAGGGCTGACGAACGCCGTGGGCGATATTGGACTTGAACCAACGACCTCTGCCGTGTGAAGGCAGCGCTCTA
>CAZGVQ010000771.1:0-1528 GCA_964529355.1 uncultured Acidimicrobiales bacterium | reverse complement strand
GTACGAGACCGTGGAGATGCACCACGACGGCTTGGCCGTCGGGTTCATCACCCACGGCCACCAGATCGACGCCTGGTGCGCTCCCGGCATGACCGCGCTCGGCTGGTGGAGCTCCAGCATCGGGTCCGCCATCCACGACCTCGACCTCCGTTGGACGCCCGGACTCGTCGACTCGGAGACGACCGCGGCCCTCGTGGACGGCGATCGCTCCACGCTCATCTCGATCGCCAACCTGACCGGGGTGAACGGCGAACTCGACTCGGTGGACGAGGTCCGCCTCCGCGATGCCTGGCTCCGCCACTGGGGCGCCCGACCGCCGGCGCTGATCCTCGGCCACACGCACCGCCCTGGGTGCGAGCCGGTGGCTCGATCCGACGGCCGACCGTGGCCCCGCTACCTGAACTCCGGCTCCGGGGTCGCGGCCGGAATCGTCACCGCCGTGGAATGGGACCCATCACCCACAGCCATCGAGCTGCGCCTGGTGGCATGGCGCAACACACCGGAGGGCCTGCGGCACAGCGTGCTGGACTCCACGTCGTTCGACCCGGCAACCGTCACCCGACCCGAGATCGCGTCGGCGCACACCACCGACCGCGTGGTCGCCTCGGAACGGTCAGCTACTGGCTGACGCTTCCGGCGACGCGGGTTGCGGAACCCGGGAGAGGCGTCGGTCCACCCGAAGAGACGAGTACGCGAGCAGACCGATGGGGATCGGCAACCAGAAGTTCACCAACCGGTAGGCGACCACACCCACCGAGCTGATGGCTCGGGTGCCGCCGAAACCGACGAGCGTGGGGATCAGCACACCCTCGATCACACCGAGACCGCCCGGCGACACCGGCACCACCGCCAAGATGTTGGCCAGGCCGAACGCGATCAGCAGACCATCCGGGCGCGGCGTCTCCCCGAACGCCATCAGGAAGACGCCGAGCGACGCCGCGTCCAGCAACCAGTTGGCCGCCGCATATCCCGAGGCGATGGCCGCCTGACGACGATCGGCCACGAAGCTCCCGAGCTGCTCGGCCACGTCGCGCAGAGCTCGCTCTGTTGTGTCCGGCGACAGCACCGGCAGTCGGTCCGCCACCCACCGACCAACGGCCACGAGGCGGTCCTGACCTCGGGTCAACGAGATCACGAGACCGAAGAAACCAGCCAGAACGGCCGCTGCGCAACCGGCCGCGACGCCGTAGAGGGGCTGGAACCCCGACAGTGGGATGGACACCACCAGGGCCACGAAGAAGATGACGTTCAGCACCGCCGCCGAACCGATGCCCACGATCCCCAGCGCATACGTGGCCATCGCGGGCTCCACTCCCGCAGACCGCAGCATCTTGTAGTTGGCCACCGACGCTGCTGCCGCCCCGCCCGGCAACACGTGGCTGAGACCGAGCCCGGCCATGATGATCCGGAAGGCGGTGAGCAAAGAGGGACGCTGTGCCGGCGGCAGCACGACCCGGATCAGCTGGGCGTAGGCCAGGAGCGCCAAGGCCTCCAGGCCGATGGCCAGGGCAACGAGGCTGGGACGGAC
>CAZGVQ010000770.1:0-1530 GCA_964529355.1 uncultured Acidimicrobiales bacterium | reverse complement strand
GTATTCGACAACTGGATCGACGGAGCGCCGCTCGCGATCCGTTCGTGATTGGCTGAACCGGTGGCATCCGATTCCCCCGCCTTTGACCTCAGCGGCCGACGGGTGGTCGTCACCGGAGCGTCAGCTGGAATCGGGCCGTTCACATCGTTCGAGGAGGGTCAATGGCCAAGGCGCAAGCGCTCATGATTTTGACCGAGCTTGAAACGCTGGTTCCCCGAGATGACCTGCGAGCGGTTGTCGACCTAGCAGTCGTGGCAGAAGAGGCCGGATTTGACGCCGTCATGCTCAGCGAGCACGTGGCGCTCGGCCCTTCGGCGAACGAATTCGGTTTGCCCGAGAACCCGCGAGAATACGCGGCGCCCGGGAACCAAGATCCAAAGATGCTGTGGCCGAGCTTGATCGTTATGGCGTCAGCCATCGCTGCGGCGACATCGAACATCCGCATTGTGCTCGGCGCAATCATTGCGCCGCTTCGTCACCCGGTAATTCTGGCCAAGGAGTTGGCGACACTCGACCAACTATCGAAGGGACGTCTGGTCTTTCAACCAACGGTGTCTTGGCACAAGGACGAGTACGACGCCCTCGAGGTGCCGTTCAATGAGCGTGGCCGCACACTCGACGAGGTACTCGAAGCACTGATGCTGCTGTGGGCCGACTCGCCAGCAACCTTTCACGGCGAGTACTTCGACTTCGCCGAGGTGTATTCCGAACCGGTGCGAGCAATCTGCGACCAGATGGTGTCCTACCTTGCAACGCTCGACCATCTGTTGAAACGTGGATAGAACTCAACGAACGTGGCCGTAGTGAAGAACCAGTGTGAAAGGTAAGCGAGTGACCAAGATTCAACCGATTGATCTGCATGGCCCTGAAGCCTTTCAACAGGGCATCCCCCATGAGGTGTTTGCGGCAATGCGGGAAACCCCGGGACTCACGTGGTCACCCGATTGGCACGGCACGCGCGGCTTTTGGTCGGTGACTCGCTACGAGGACCTCGTAGCCGTCTCGCGCGATACCGTCACCTACTCGTCTGGCGTTGGCCACATTCAGATTTATGACATCGACGAGGATGCGCTTGAGGCTCGGGCGTCGATGATCGATATGGACCCACCGATCCACACCCGCCTGCGCCGAATTATCAGCTCGGCGTTCACGCCCCGTCATGTCGGCGACTACCGCGAAGCCATCCAACAGCGTGTGGCTATATGTCTTGACGAGCTCGAGTCTGGTGGTGGCGGCAACTGGGTGGACATCGTCGCCAAGCCAATTCCGATCGGGGTTATTTGTGACCTGATGGGTGTGCCCGAGGGCGACCACGACTACCTGATTGGGCTAACCGACCATCTTGTCGCTGGCACTGGAGCCGAACCGCTCGAACCAACCGCATATGGCAACACCACCGACCTGAGGCTCTTGCCCTTCAACAGCCCGGCCGCCTGGGCAATGAGTCAGTATGCAACCGAGTTAGCCGATCTCCGCCGGAACGAACCTGCCGACGACCTCATCACCAAACTCATCGAAGCCGAGATCGAC
>CAZGVQ010000769.1:0-1530 GCA_964529355.1 uncultured Acidimicrobiales bacterium | reverse complement strand
GATTGGTGATCTTGACGTCGGTTAGCTTGGTGCGTCCCCACTCATCGACAGCAGTGCCGACCGCGGTCAGTCGGTCGCCGACGACGGCAGCTTGGGTGAAGTCGATTTCGGCGTGCGCCGCGAAGGCGACTTGGTCGTCGGGCATCGGGCCGTTGGCGGTGTAATCGAAGGCTGCATCGGCGAGCAGAAACAGCACGCCACCGTGACAGGTGCCGTGCCCGTTGAGCATCGCCTCGGTAACGGTCATCGAGGCAGAGACTGCGTCATTGGATCGGTCCACTTCGATTCCGTAGTGCTCGATGGCGGGATCGGGCGAGGTCATGTCGGGAGCCTAGTCTGTGCTCATGTTCATCAATGGTGAGTTTGTCGATGCCGTATCGGGTGCGACCTTCGAAGTGACCAACCCCGCCACTGGCGAGAGCCTGGGGCAGGTGCCCGACGGTGCCGCCGCCGATGCGGAAGCCGCGATCGCGGCGGCCGATGCCGCTTTTGCGGACTGGTCAAAGACTACGGCCTACGAGCGGGCGGACATCTTGATGGCCGCGTGGAGGTTGATGGAGGAGCGGGCCGACGATCTCGCTGCGCTGATGACTGCTGAACAGGGCAAGCCGCTGCGGGCCTCGAAAGCCGAGGTGGCCTACGGCGCTGACTTCATCCGGTGGTTTGCCGAGGAAGCTCGACGTTTGACCGGCGAGTGGATCCCATCGTCGCGGGCGAATCAGCGCTTTCTTTCGGTTCAGGCACCCGTAGGTGTGGTCGCGGCGGTGACCCCGTGGAACTATCCGATGTCGATGCTCACTCGAAAGATGGCTCCGGCACTCGCCGCTGGTTGCACCGTCGTGCTCAAACCTGCCGAAGCAACGCCGCTCAACGCGAAGGCGATCTTCGAGATCTTCCACGATGCCGGAGTGCCACATGGTGTCATCAACATGGTCACCGCTTCAGATCCGGCTCCGATTGGCGAAGTTTTCACCACCGACCCTCGGGTGGCCAAGCTCACCTTTACGGGTTCGACGGCGGTCGGCCGCCTTCTCGCTGGTGCTGGGGGCGCCTCGCTGAAGCGGGTCTCGGTCGAGCTTGGCGGTCACGCGCCATTCATCGTCATGCCCGACGCCGACCCGGTCCACGCTGCCAAGGGAGCCGCCGCCCTCAAGTATCTCAACGCTGGACAAGCGTGCATCAGCCCGAACCGGCTCTACGTGCCGTCATCGGCTGTCGATGCCTTCACCGAGACCATGGCGACCCGCGTCGGCCGAATCCAGACCGGCGACGGCTCGACCGAGGGTATTGGCTGCGGGCCGCTCGTAAACGACGCAGCTGTCGCCAAGGTCGAGGCGCAGGTCGACGATGCGGTGTCGAAAGGGGCCGAAGCGGTCGTCGGCGGTCATCGCTTGACCGAGGGCGCCCTCTCGAACGGTCACTTCTACGCGCCAACCGTGCTTGCAGGCGTTACCGACGACATGGTGATCTACCGGGAGGAGACCTTTGGCCCGGTCGCCCCGATCATCGCCTACGACGACCCCGACGAAG
>CAZGVQ010000768.1:0-1531 GCA_964529355.1 uncultured Acidimicrobiales bacterium | reverse complement strand
CCCCCCGGGCGTGGCATCGGTGCGCCACGGGTTTCGGGTGACACCGTTGATCGGTGTGGTGCTTACGTTAAGGCCGCCGAATTCGCTGGCCGTGGTTGCGCCCACCAGCACTGCGCCGGCATCGCGCAGGCGGGTGACCATCGTGATGTCGTAGCTGGCCACCCGATCAGCAAACACAAGGGATGCCTCGGTCGCGGGCCAACCCGCAACCTCGTGGAGCTGCTTCACGGCGATGGGGACACCGCCAAACGGGAGCGACGTGTCAGCGTTCGCAGCTGATTCTCGAGCGGCGTCTGCATCGATGAAACTGAATGTGTTGAGGTCGCTTGCCTCGATGGCCCGAAGGGTGGCCTCGAGCTCATCGACCGGGTTTCGACTCCCCGCTCGGTAGGCATCGACCAGCCCAACCGCGTCGCCCTGCCAGGTGGTCTCGGAAGAAGAATCGGTGGGAGCCATGACGACTTCTTAACGGTTCACGGGTCATTCCCGCCAGCGCCGATACCGCTGCGCCGAGTTTTCTCTCGCAGGACAAGGGGGGCTTGCCCTATCGTTCGGCATGGGCAAACTCTCAGATTTCGTCAACAAGGTTCTCGCAAAGGGCACCAAGCCACCGAAGGCGGCGCCGATCGAATACGGACCTGACGCCAGTCGGAGTGCCGAAGAGAAGGCCAAGGCCGAGAAGCTCGAGTTCGAAACCGAACGCAAGAGGGGCGTCCGGGGCTTCTAAGGGTGCTACTCGCGGCTTGAGCGTTTGCGCCAGAACTGGCGCGCATGGTCTTCGACGACGTCGCGCGAATGCTTGCCGTCCACGAGACGAAACTCATTGAGCTCGGCCAACACTTCGCCCACCATCGGGCCAGGTCCCAGATCGAGTAGTTCCATAAGTTGTTCACCGGTGAGTTCGGGGCCGAGATCGTCGAGCTCCCCAGCCTCACCCAACCGGTCGAGGTTCACCACAAGCTCCGCCGCGTGCGGCAAGCGCAACTGCTCGCCGAGCGACAACAGCACCGGCATCGAATCGCCCATCCGGGCCACCAGGCGCCGGACCGCCTCGTCATCGTGAGCCGACCTGCGGCGGCTCCAACTCGTGGCGGATTCAGCGAGTCGGACGACCAACTTGACCCGGTCGTTGCTGACGCGCAGATGTTTCAGCCGGGCCCGCACGGCCGAGCTCTCGATACCCACCATTCCCGCGGCCAGGCGCTGGTCGAACACCTCTGCGCCGTGCGAGGTGATGCGACCCATGCGATCGATGGCCCCAGCGTCGAGCTCAGGCCAGAACTGGGCCGACAACCCGTGTTCCAGAAGAAACGTCAACCCGACGGCGGGGTCGGGCAACACCAACAACTTCTCAAGCTCCGCCGCTATCCGTTCCACCGAAACAATGTCGAGACGACCGGCCAACGATCGGGCGGACTCGAGCAGTGGTGGGTCAGCGACCAGGCCAAACCGAGTGAGAAAACGCGCCGCCCGAAGCATGCGAAGCGGGTCATCGGAAAACGAGACGTCGGCATCGAGGGGGGTTCGTAGA
>CAZGVQ010000767.1:0-1541 GCA_964529355.1 uncultured Acidimicrobiales bacterium | reverse complement strand
CCGTGTTCCTGGGGCACCACGTAGGGGTGGTACTGATCGGCGATGGTCGACGACCAGATGCCGACCGCTGCACTCGAAGCCCGGTCGGGGTAGGACTCGTCGGGCCCTGGTCCGTACCAGTCGATGTGGGTGATGGACGGGCTGGTTTCAAAGCGCACGCCGAGTCGGGGGAGGTCGGTCCAGCTTCGCGGGAGCTTGATGTGCTCCTCAAAGACGATGGTGCCTTTGGCTCCGACGTAGATGTCCTGGCGGTGGGTGGCGGCCTCGTGCGTTCCCTCGAGTGCGCGGCTTCGGCGGATTCGGGTACCGCTCTTGGTTTGAGCGATCGACAACGAGACCAGCTTGTGCGCCAGGTCGTGAAGACCCCAGCTGATCCACTTGAGGCGGGTACCGGCAACGTTGCTCATCCAGCCCTGCTTCACGCCATCGTTGTCGGTCGGGGCTCGCCACAGCGATGCCGAGATGTCACCCTCGACCATGCGCTTGCCGTACATGTCGATACCGGTGAGAGCGCCGGTTGACTGGTCGACCCCGACCGATGTCGGCCCACCGGCGATGGTGGTTTGGGTCCCCTGGGTCTCGACGATTGCTGGGGCCCCTGCTTTGGGCGGAGCGGCTGCGCGCGCTTTGCGGAGTCTCGCCTGATCCCACGCGACGACATGCCCGGCCGGAGCCCACGCGGTCTTCGATTGGAGGCGCCATTGGCAGTTGAGATGTTGTTCTCCCGTACTCGGGCGGTGGCCGGGCACGAGCTTGAGATCTCGATGCTGCCCCGGTCCCAGGCCTTTGACGCTTTGCTTGCCCGATCGCGTCTCGACCCCGTCGACCAGCAGGGTCCAATGGAGCTCGAGGTCGTTGAGGTCTTGATGCGAGCGGCGGTTCTGTACCCGAATCGTGCTGCCGGACCGATGGGTGGTTGCGACGGGTCGGGCGCACCAGGCCAGCTCGCGAAGCGCCGGGTGGGGGCTTCCGTCGGGCCCGACCAGGCCGTTGATGTTGAAGTTGACGTCGTTGGGGTGGTCACCGAAATGGCCGCCATACGCCCAGTACTTCCGGCCGGCGTCGTCGACCTCGGCCAGGCCTTGGTCGCGCCAGTCCCAGAGAAAGCCGCCACCAAGCGCGGGTTGTGAGCGGAACGCCTCGAAGTACTCGTTGAGCGAGCCGTTGGAGTTGCCCATCGCATGCGAGAACTCGCACAGAATAAGAGGCCGATCATCTTCGCCGGTGGCTTCGGCCCATGTGGCCCAGGCCATGCAGATGTCGATGGGGGTATACATCGGGCAGACGATGTCGGTGGTCAATCGTTCGCTGCGGCCCGGTGCCTCGGCCGACAGCACCGGATCATTGACCGAGAATCGGTGCTGCACCGCTCCTTCGTATTGCACGAACCGGGTGGGGTCGATGTTCCGTATCCATGCGGCCGCGGCATCATGCGCCGGCCCGTGGCCCGATTCGTTCCGAACGAACCGGGCCACGCGCCGGCGCATGATGCCGCGGCCGCATGGATACGGAACGTCGCCCCCACCCGGGTCGTGCAATAC
>CAZGVQ010000766.1:0-1548 GCA_964529355.1 uncultured Acidimicrobiales bacterium | reverse complement strand
AACCGTCGTTCTCCGCCCGCTCCGGACGACCGTCACCGCTTTCACCAATTTTTCTCCGTGCCCCTTACTCGCCGGTGATTGTTGGTTCTGGGCGTTCTGTTGGGGTGTCGGTTACGGCGATGAAGATTGCGCCGAAGAAGAGTACGACTCCGACCACTACTGCGGCGATGAGGAGGCGGGTCTTTGGCGGTTTGTCGGTCATTTGCCTGCTGCGTGCACGACCGCTTCAACGAACGGAGCGACGAACAACTCGGGGTAGAGGACCGGCGTGTCGTGGGTGCCAGAGGTCGTGAATAGCTTTGCGTGCTCGATTGCTTCGGCCAGCTCGTACTGGCGAGCGGTGGGAACCATATTGTCGTCGGTAACCACGAGTACCGAGACCGGCAGCTCGGGATCGACGGTGGGAATCCACTCGCGCGCATTGAATCGGCCCAGCGCGGCCCCGGCGTCGAGCAGGAGACGAGGCTCGCCCTGCAAAATCTGCTCGCGCATCCAGGGGTCGAAATTGCGGCTGCCGACCCGCCATTCGAGAATCCGCTTGAACAGTTCCTGACGAACGCGGCGAGGCAGTGCCCGCAGCGACTGCGACAGTGGTCGGAGCGCGGGGAACTCGAGGCGCTCCAGGGGAGTAACCGAGAACTCCTGGGATGTCGCGCATAACACGAGCCCATCGACCCGGTTGGGGTGACGATGCCAAACCGACATCGCGACCGGGCCGCCCATCGAATAGCCGACCGGCACACAAGCCTCGATTTCGAGCACGTCGAGAAGTGCAACGGCGTCGTCGGCGACGTCCTCGATGCGGAAACGTCCGCCGGAGCGAATTCCGCGACCGTGGCCCCGATGGTCGAGCGCCACGACGTTGAAGAGTTCGCCAAGGGGCTCATAGACGTGGAACCAGTTGAGATCTGCGTTCACGAACCAGCCGTGCAAAAGCAGAATGGTCGGCGCGTTCGGCGGCCCCTCGATCTGGCGAACGAACGTGTCGCCTCGGCCGGGCAGGGTGACCGTGCGGCCCGGCGGCAGATCGGGAGCTTCGGGGGTTGCAGATGGCGGCATGGAACCGGCGGGCCTAGTCGATGCTTACAACGGTGACTTTGAGCAGCCCGCCCGGGGCTTCGTAGCCAACCGTGTCGCCGAGTGCTGCGCCGATGAGAGCAGCGCCCATGGGGGACCCGGGCGAGATCACGTCGAGGTCGCCCTGGCGCTCTTCGATAGAGCCGATGAGGTACTTCTCGACCTCATCGTCGCCTTCGTAGGTGATACCGACGATCGAACCAGCAAGGCAGGTGGAGCCATCGCCGGTCGATTCGACGATTTCGGCGTCCTCGATGAGCTTGGCCAGATGCATGATGCGGCCTTCCATCTTGCCTTGTTCTTCTTTGGCGGCGTGGTAGTCGCCGTTTTCGGAGAGGTCACCCAGCTCGCGGGCGGTCTCGATCTTTTTGGCGATTTCGATCCGGCCGCGGGTGGTGAGGTCGGTGTGTTCGGCCTCGAGGCGGTCGAATGCGGCCTGAGAGAGTTGAGTTCCAGCCATCGCAGGATTCT
>CAZGVQ010000765.1:0-1550 GCA_964529355.1 uncultured Acidimicrobiales bacterium | reverse complement strand
GCTCGATCTTCACCACATCGGCACCCCAGTCGCCGAGGATTCCGGCGGCCGCCGGTCCGGCTACCCAGACTCCGAGTTCTACGACCTTGATCCCCGAAAGTGGTCCTGGCATGTCGTCTCCATCTCAGCCCATGTGCGCGCCGGAGAATCCGGCCACTCGAACGAGTGCGAGTTCGTTTTAGCGTCCGGCGCTGCTGGGTGCGAGTTGCGTCGCCGCTTGCTATGCCGCGCGCGGCGGTGCTGCAGCCGCGGGCACCTGGGGTGCTGCCGGTGCTGGTGGTGCTGTCGGTGCCGCGGGTGCGGCGGCCACTGCTGGTACCGCGGGTACTGCTGCTGGCGCTGCCACAACCCGTGCCGGCTGCGGAGGTGCAGCCGCTGCCGGTTGGCTGCGGGCCTGCATCCGGCTTTCGATGTCGCCTGAGCTGAGTGGCTTCTCAACCACGTAACCCTGGATACGCTCGACGCCCAGGTCGACCAGGCGGTTTAGCTGGCCGACCGTCTCGACACCTTCGGCGACCATCACGAGGTCGAGGGCCTTGGCCAGCGAGGTGATGGCTTCGATGATGGCCTGGTCGACGCCCGGTTGTTCGAGGCCGTCGACGAAGGACTTGTCGATCTTGAGGTAGTCGACCATGTCGAGGCGCTTGACGTAGCTGAGCGATGAGCGGCCGGTACCGAAGTCGTCGATGGCCAGACTCACGCCGAGCTCTTTGAGATCGCGAAGCACCGAGAGTGCGCTGTCGAGATGGTCGATCACCAGATCTTCGGTGATTTCGAGGGTGAGCCTCCACGGCTCGAGTCCGGACCATTCGAGGATCTCGGCCACGGTCTTTGCGAAGTTGGGGTCGACCAACTGACGTTCGGCCACGTTTACACCCATGGTGACCGGGCTGTCTTTCCAGTAGGTGCGGGCCCACACCGATGCTTGGGCGCAGGCCTCGCGCAGCACGAGTTCGCCGATGCCGGCCATAAGTCCAGCTTCTTCGGCGACGGGAAGGAACTCGCCCGGGCCGACCCAGCCGACGTCGTGGCGGTTCCACCGCACCAGCGCCTCGAAGGAGGTGAGCTGCTTGGTTTGGCTGTCGACGATTGGCTGGTAGTGCACGTCGAGTTCGCGTGCCGCGACGGCGATGCGAAGTGCGCGCTCGGTGTCGAGTCGACTCATGGCGACCTGGCGCTGCTCCTCGTCGAATACCGCATAGCCGCTGCGGTTGCGCTTGGCGCGATACATGGCGGCGTCGGCGTCGCGGACAAGCTCTTCGCTGGTGCGGGGCTGCGCCGAGTTGCTGGTGGCGATACCGATGCTGGGGACGACAACCATCTCACCCGAACCGAGCGGCACCGGCCGTTCAAAGGCGGCGAGGATCTGTCGGGCGATCTGGACCACCGAGTGGGTGTTGACCAGGCCGGGGCAGACGACGACGAACTCGTCGCCGCCGAATCGAGCGACGAGGTCGGTCGACCGAACCGCTGACACAATTCGTTCGCCGACCGCGCGAAGCAGCTGATCGCCGGTGTCGTGGCCCATGGTGTCGTTGATGACCTTGAAC
>CAZGVQ010000764.1:0-1557 GCA_964529355.1 uncultured Acidimicrobiales bacterium | reverse complement strand
CCCCCCACCAACCACCACAACCATTGCGCCGCCAACCACCATCGCTCCAAGCACAACCATCACCGCCACCACAGCGGCGCCATCGACAACCACCAGTTTGTCGGTACCCCCGACAACCGTGACCCCCACGACCCTCGCCCCAACCACCATCGCTCCGGCAACCACGACTTCTCCCACCACAGTCCCCCCAGCCACAACCAGCACCGCGCCGCCGACAACGACTACTCCGACGACAATCGCGCCGGCGACAACCACAACCGCGTCAACCACAACGACGTCAACCTCGACGACGTCAACCACAACGACGTCGACCTCGACATCAACAACGACGACTACCTCGACCACCTCGACGACAACGACCACGCTGGTGCCGAGCACGACAACCATGGCGTCAACGACAACGAGCGTCGCCCCCACCACCACGGTCACTCCAACGACGTCACCACCGACAACGGTGCCGCCTGAGGATGAACCTGCGATCAATACGTTGACATCGCCGCCGGTTGATCGCATCGGCACGCCGCCTTCAACGCTGGCCTACACGGGGTCCACAATCGTGAACATCGCAACGTCGGCGTGGTTGTTCATCATCGCCGGACTCTCGGTGCTGATCATTTTCGATCCACAACCGGTAGTCCGCCGCACCGAGGTGCTCTAAGTCCTACTCGCCGTAGACCAAGCCGGTTTCGCCGAAGAACCCGGCCCAGGCAAACCAGAACTCGTTGCGGTGGGCGATGCTCTCCAGCGATTCGCCAGCCAGCTCTCCGTCGGTAGCCAGACCCACAATCGTCCAGGTGGAGCCGGTCTGGTCATCGACAAAGCCATCGCCGGAGGCGGTGAAGGTAAGCACCTGTCCGTTGACGGTTGGGTCAAATGCCACCGCCGTACCGATCGCCTGACTCGAGGCAATGACGCCCTGATCGAGGGCGTCGACGGTGCCGTCTCGCCACAGCACCGTCACCGGCTGACCCTCGATGTCGTCGTTGATTGCACCGGTAGCTGAGATGTCTTCAAACGAGTACGCCTTGTCGATGTCGCCGACCCGCACGCCAACCACTCGGGAAAGCGCTGGGAATCGAGGATCGACCTCTTTCTCGAAGAACGCACCGATGGGACCCGAGCCCGAGCTGTAGCCGGTGTAGGGGTTGAGGCCGTACTCGATACCGAAGCCGGTGTCGCGGGACAGCGATTCGCCATCGGGGAAGTTGGTGCTGAACTCTTCGAAGGAAACGATGGCGGTGCTGACCACGTCGAGGCGGGTTCCGGCAAAGTCGCCAACGATGCCTTCGCCGGTGATCTGCTGCCACAAAGAGTCGGTGACGTTGTCCCACATCACCATGTCGCTGAGTCGCAGAAGACCGGAGACTCCGAGGCGAAGCGTTTCGCCATCGACTCGACGGTCGAACGCGAGTGCGGTATTGCAGAGCGGGCAGTAGGTGACCGCGACAGGGGTATCGCCGAAGTCGGTGTTGACGATCTCGTGGCGGGTCATGATCGAAAGCGGGAAGAAGCGGACCACGCCCTCTTCCTGCACAAGAGCGCCTGGCTCATTCGGAG
>CAZGVQ010000763.1:0-1560 GCA_964529355.1 uncultured Acidimicrobiales bacterium | reverse complement strand
GGTCTACATCGGGTCCGGCGCATTCGGCGGCGATGCTACCCACGATGTGGTCGTCTCTGGCAACGAGATCATGAACGCCACCGCCGAAGGCGTAGACATCAAGCAGGAGACCTACAACATCGTCGTCGAGAACAACCGCATTCACGACATCAACACCATCCACTCCGGTGCGATTTCTGTCGGAATCGGTACAACGCATTACCGAGACGCCAACATCACCATCCGCTCGAACAGCATTTATGGCATCACCACCCGTTCGAAGTACACCGATGGAAATGCCATCGCCGTCAGCGCTTCGGCTGACATCTACAACAACATCATCTGGGACACCGAGCATTCGGCGATCGTCGTCGACCGAAACTTTGTCAACAAAGACGCCAACGATGTCGCGATCTTCAACAACACATTCGACGACGCCGGACTCGAGGAGGTTCGGGTCTTCACCGGACCGAACCAGGCCGATCTCACCATCGTCAACAACATCGGCCATAGCGCGCCGGGCAACCTCGAATTGCGGGATGAGTTCTTCCTCGACTCCTCGATTCGGAACTACGAGCTTCGCTCCGACGCATCAGCAGCGCTCGACTCCGCTTCGGATTTGGGACTTCGCACCGACAAGCTCGGCACTCCACGACCGCAGGGCGGCGGAATCGACATGGGTGCCCTTGAGCGCCCCGAAACCGGTCCGGTGAATGACACCACGGTCGCTCCGGCACCCACCACGCCCCGCGCGCCAGCGGCCACGACTCCTCCAGCTCCCGCATCTACCACCGCACCAACGCAGCCGCCGACCAATCGGGCACCGAGCCAGCCTGCGCCCGAACTCTCGCGAGACACCACCACCGCCGAGAACCGCCTTCCTGGCCCCGCGGCTAGCGAACTGCTGTTGCCCGGCGGAAACACCAATCGATCCTTTGATGAGACCAGTGCCTCGGTGAACTCTTCCGAGCAGGCCTTGGACGGCGAGGGTTCAGGACTTTCGACGACAGCTCAGGCCGAACCGCTTCCAACCGAAACTCCCGCGGCCGAAACGCCCGCAGCCGAAACGCCAACGGCTCCAGCCTTCGAGCTGAACCTGCCGGAAGATCCAGCTACTCCAGAGGCGAGTCAGCAGTCACCCGGTCGCACGGTTGTGCCCGAGGATCGCGACGTTGAGACTCAAACCGAGGCCGATGAGGTTCCTGCGACAGCCGTCGAATCGACACCGGTGCCCGACCAACCGCTTGCGTTTGGCGACCCCGCCGGCTCCAAGCAGCCGAGCGCACCGCTCATCGCCATGTTGGCCCTCTTCATGCTGCTGATCTTCGGTGGAACCTTTGCACTGGTAGCGCGCGACGAACGTCGCTCCTAGGCCATGGAGCGCCGGGCGAGCGCTTCCTCGTAGGCCGCGCCCAGGCGCTCGCTGACCCCTTGCCACGCGTGAGCGTCGAGGACCATTGCCTGGCGGTCTTTGCTCACCCATTGCGCAGCATCGCGGAGATCATCGGCATCGAAGCCAACAGGAAGCTCATAGACCCATGAGGCCCCGACGCTCGCCAACAGCTCAGCGCTGAGGTTCGA
>CAZGVQ010000762.1:0-1568 GCA_964529355.1 uncultured Acidimicrobiales bacterium | reverse complement strand
GAGACCCTCACCGTCCCGCAACTCTGGTCGCGACTGAACGAGTCCGAGCAGCACTGCGCGCTGGTGATCAACGAGTACGGCGGGGTCGCCGGCTGGGTAACGCTCGAAGACGCCATCGAAGAGATCTTCGGCGAGGTTCGTGACGAGTTCGATGTCGACCCCGACCCCATCGTGGTCGCCGATGGCCGAGCCTCGGTATCGGGCGAGGTACTCCTTGAGGATCTCAACACAAGATTCGGTGCCTCTCTTCCCACCGGCGAAGTCGACACCATCGGCGGTCTGATCTGGCACGAGCTTGGCCGTCTCCCCAAGGTGGGGGAGCAGGTGGAACTCGGCGGCCGCGACCTGTCGGTGCGCATCGATGCAATGGATGGCAACGCCGTCGAGCGGGTCAGCTTCGATGAGGAAGGCGGCAACTGATGTTCTTCTTCAACGTGATCTTCCCCATCATCGCCATCATCGTTCTGGTGGTCCTCAACGGCCTGTTCGTGGCGGCCGAGTTCGCGCTGGTCGGTGCCCGCCTGACCCGGCTCGAGAAGTTGGCGGCCAACGGCAGCGGAGCAGCCGGCTGGCTGGTCGATGTCTTCAAGCGACACGCGGGCAAAGACAGCTACATCGCCGTGGCGCAGCTCGGCATCACCCTGGCCTCGATCGGACTTGGTATGTACGGCGAGCCGGCGGTCGGTAGTTGGCTCTATGAGCCGCTCGAGGACTATCTGTTCGTTCCCGAATCGGCGTCGCACACCGTTGGTTTCTTCGTGGCCCTGGGCATCATCACGTTTCTCCACGTGGTGCTCGGCGAGATGATCCCCAAGGCGTTGGCGCTGCAGGAGCCCGAGCAGGTCAGTGTGAAACTCAATCCGCTCATGCGGGTGTTCAGCGCCATGTTCAAGCCAATGGTGTCGGTGCTCAACGCCATTGCCTTTGCGCTGATGCGCCTGCTCCGGATTCCCGAGCCCGACAAGGCGATGTTCCTGCACACCAGCGACGAGTTGGCCATCGTCACCGACGACTCTGCGCACAGCGGCGAAATCGGTGGGCTGCAGCGCGACCTCATCCGCAACATCTTCGAACTCGAGGACCTCCCAGCCGAAGAGCTCATGATCAGTCGCAACAACATCGTGGCGGTCAACACCGGAGCGTCGCTCGACGAGGTGTCGATGCTCATCGGCGAGTCGCCCCGGAGCCGGTACCCGGTTATCGAGGGCGATCTCGATCACGTGGTCGGCATGTTGCACATCAAGGACTTCATCCGGGCGACTCAGCTCGACACCTTCAGCTCGGTCGCCGAACTCGCTCGACCGCTTCCGGTCGTGGCCGCAACCACGCCAGCCGACGATCTGCTCGAACAGTTCAAGAACGACAGCACCCATGCTGCGCTGGTGATCGATGAGTTCGGTGCCACCACCGGCTTTGTGTCGCTCGACGATGTGATCGCCGAGGTCATCGAAGATGAACCCGATGGCATCCTGGCCCGCAACGATGACGGTTCGCTCCTGGTGCACGGCGAGACCCCCCTCAGCGATCTTCGCGAAGAACTCGAAGATCCTGTGTTCGACCACGAAGAC
>CAZGVQ010000761.1:0-1568 GCA_964529355.1 uncultured Acidimicrobiales bacterium | reverse complement strand
ATCTGTGGGTCAGGTTTGCCAGCTCATCGCGCGGCGTTCAGGTACTCGTCGACCGCAGAGCCGAGTAACCGCAATTCTGAACAACGGTTTGGCAGCGAGCTGCTAGGCGAAGACCGTGGCTGGAGTGTCGTTCACAAACCGGTCGCCCCAAACCGAGCATGCGTTGTTGGCGTGGCGCAGCTGGCCCGCGCGCCAAGAACCACAATCTCGCAGCCGTGTCTGCTATCACAAGGATCAGGGGAACCAAGGGGGGACGAGTCGCCATGCTCACAGTCGAATCACTGTTGCCGCTCGGAAAGCTCGACCCGGGCCTTCGCGAACCCGACACGCCGCTTGATATCCGCGACTTTGCGGCGGGGGCTGCGCTGGCCGAATCGGTAGGTCTCGACGCAGTGCTGGTCGAGGAGACCAAGGACGACCCGTATCAACTTCTGGCACTGGGAGCCGGGGCGACCTCGACGATCCAGGTTGGCACCTCGGTGGCGATGGCGTTTCCCCGTAGCCCAACCGTCACGGCAATGTCGGCGTGGTCGTTGCAGAAGCTCTCGGGCGGAAGATTCATGCTCGGCCTCGGCAGCCAGGTTCGGGCGCACATTCGGCGGCGTTACGGCTTTGAGTGGCACGCTCCGGCACCGTGGATGCGCGATTACATCTGCGCCCTCAGGGCCGTATGGGACTGCTGGCAGAACCAAACTCCGCTCCAGTTCGAGAGCAAGCGGTACAACCTCGATCTGATGGTGCCACTGTTCAACCCGGGCCCTATCGACCATCCGGTCATTCCTATTCATGTCGCGGCCATCGGTCCGAATATGTGTGCGGTTGCCGGCGAGGTGGCCGACGGCGTTCGCCTTCACCCGGTCTGCACGCCGGAGTTCATCGACGCCGAAGTACTACCGGCCGTCGCCAAGGGTGCGGCTCGTGTCGACCGCGATGTCGACGAGGTCGAGCTGTGTATGAAGCCGCTCATCGGTACCGCACCTGACGAAGAAGCGTTGGAGAAAGTGATCCGAACGGTGCGAGCCAGAGTGGGCTTTTATCTCTCCACACCCTCGTACCGCCGAACCTTCGAACTCCACGGGTGGGGCGACATCGCACGGGATGCGTCCGAACTCTCGCGAGCGAAACGGTGGGAGGAACTCCCGGGTCTGGTGTCTGACGAGATGCTGCACACCGTCGCCACGGTGGCCACCTACGACGACATCGCCCCGGCACTGCGCAAACGCTACGACGGTCGGGTGCATCGCATCGAGTTCTCCATCCCCGTCCGCAACGACGACGACGCCGATCGGTTCAGGGAGATCCTGTCCGACCTACGCTGAGGCTATGGATGTCGACGCAATCGGTTTCGAGGTAAACGACGACTTCGAACCCTTCTCGCAGGTGAACGATGTCTTCTCTCGGTCGCAGTGGGACCCGGTGGTGCGCGATGAGCGGTCCGACACCTTCTTTGCCACCTACCGCCGGCCACTAACCAAGTGGCGCAAGGCCAACGGGTTTACCCAACGCGACTACGCGATCCGCAACGCGTCGTGGCACGTGGCCGACATCTTCGCCGAGATGTTCGAGGC
>CAZGVQ010000760.1:0-1571 GCA_964529355.1 uncultured Acidimicrobiales bacterium | reverse complement strand
CATCATGGCCGCGACCAACAGGAGCGCACCACCAATCCGAGAGAGTCGGGAACGTAGTGAAGTGGTAGTGAAAGCTTGTGGTGTCGACATTGCAGGGGCTCCTTAGCTCCGAATCCGCCTAGGCGGAGCTCGATAAATCGTCAACTAGCCGGTCGGTATCGCCGCGCCCGAGATGAGCCGATCGCCGCGGAATCCATCCAGAACGATGCGTATGACTCAAAAACGAACGTGATGATCAAACGGTCGTAATCACGGAAGGTCGAACTCGAGCACCATGTCCGCGGTCAAACGCCGACCCACGCGCTCATCGCCCAGGGTCACGGTGAGCCGATCGGGGTGTACCAGCGGCTGATGGTCGATTTCGAGCCGATAGTTCTCACCCAGCGCCAGGGTTCCGGCGAGTTCAAACGTGACGGTACGCGACTCGCCTTGCGGGATGATCACGATCTGCTCGTGGCGAAAGAGCCCGAACTCGCGAAACGTTCGCTGAAACGCCGGTTCCGGGCTTGCGGTCGAGCGGAGGAGTTCAAGTGGCGAGTGAATGACCAGAACCGCCCGGTTGGTTGCGAACGCGAGATCCTGCCGATTCCCGGCGACGTAGTTCGACAATTCAGCAGGCGCATCGTTGGTCAACGTGACCGATACTTCTGCGGAGGTCTCGCCGGTCAACGGGTCGACCTCAGCGGCGTAGGCGATCGACCGCTTCAAGTACGCGTCCAGCTTGTTCGGTGATGCATTGAGGTGCGACACCGCCAGAAAGTCGCCGCGGGGCCGCTGGGCGACATCGTCGGGCCAACCAAAGGTGCCCGCCAAGCCGTTGTCGGCCAATGCTTCGACCTCGGAAGGATCGAGCGTGGAGAAACTCAACCGATCCTGGCGAACGACCTCGACCAGACGACCGATGTTGTCCCCTGAAACGTCCGACGTCGTGGTGAGGTTGCGAAAGAACGCCGACATGAGCTGCTCGAAGATCGCCGTGCGGTCGGCCTGCTCGGGGAAATCGGCGTATTGATCGACCAGAAAGAACTGCGCGGTGTTGTCTTCGGTCATCGTGAGCGTCGAATTCCCCCCAGAGCCTCCAAGAGGAATCTCCACCGGGCCGGTCAGCGCCACCAGCGCTTCGAGCGCAAACGGGTCGAGGTACATGACGCCATCGATGCTGTGGCCGCTCATGCTGGGAAACAGATCAGCAAGCGCTCGCGTCAGGGTGGGGAGATCCTTCATCGCGGTGAAGTTCTGGCCAAACTCCCATGGCCGGTGCTCCAGGAACCGTTGCGGATACGGGCCATCGAGCGCATCTATCGTCGTGGGCGAGTGGTTCAGCTGTGCCGCTCGAGCCGAGTCGACGACGTCGAGAACGCCATCGCTGGCGGAGACGACGGCGTAGCCGCCAGCGAAGCCGCCCAGTTCTCGTGCTTCGGCGGGATTGGCTGCCACGACCAGGTAGGTCCGATCTTCACCCCCACCCAAAAGCGCCGGCAGAACAGCAGTGAGCTGGTCGACGGCCGAGAGGAAGACGTCGGCGCGCCCGACTTCAGCCGAGAACTTCTGCATCTCGGCCCGAAGCGGAG
>CAZGVQ010000759.1:0-1583 GCA_964529355.1 uncultured Acidimicrobiales bacterium | reverse complement strand
AACCTCAGTGGGCTTGAGCACATCAGCGGAGCCCGCATTGGCGTGAAGCGAGAACTTTATGCAACGGGCGCGGCAAACATTGCTTCGTCGGCCGTGGGTTCAATGATCGGCTATCACGCATTGGGCGATACCGTTTTGGCGAAACGGATGGGCGCACGCTCGAGAGTCGCCCCGATAGTCACTGGAGCCATCTTGGCGACGTTCGGCATTCTCGGCGCTCGGCTGGTGGGCTTTGTGCCGCGCCTTGTAGTGGGGGCCTTTCTGGTCACCGTCGGGGGCGGGCTTCTTCTGGACTGGATCCGCGACTTTCGTCGAGTCTCGGACCCAACCTTTCGAGTTATAACGCTGATCATCGTCGTAACGATGGGCTCGGTGGGGATCCTTGAGGGCATCGGCCTCGGGCTCGTCCTTACCTGCATCTTGTTCGTGGTGAGATACAGCCGGGTCGATCCGGTCCGTCGGGCATCGAACGGCTATCGAGCGCGTAGCCGGGCCGATCGAACCCCGGCGGAGCTGGATGCGCTGCGCGAAGTAGCCGAGGGTCTGTTGGTGCTTGAGTTGCACGGTTATCTGTTCTTCGGTTCGTTAACGCAGCTGGACGACACGCTTCGGCAGGCGATCGAGTCCGATGATCCGCCGTTTGCGATCGTGCTCGACTTCGCTCGGGTTTCTGGGATTGACCGTTCCGGCTATCGCGTTCTTGCCCGGTCGGCCGACGAGGCACGCCAGGTAGGGGCTCGGCTCTATGCCTGTGGACTCAGCGATGCGGTGTCGCAGAGTTTGGATCGCGAGGGACCGGGCTCAGATACGCTGATCGTTTCGGACCACGGCCTCGAACGATTGTTGGAATCGCTCGAGAATCAACTGCTCGCCGATCGTCCACCCACATCGGAGCCTTCTTCACCGACCAGGGCGATGTCGGAAGAGCTGCGCGCCGCATTCGAGCTTCTTGAGGTCTCGCCAGGTGATTTGCTGATCGAGCAGGGCACCGATGGCGACGAATTGTTCGTTGTTGTTTCGGGTCGATTGGCAGTAAGCCACAACGAGAATGGTGAAAGCACCAGGCTTCGGACTGTTGGGCCGGCAACCGCTATTGGAGAAACAGCATTATTGGGTGGCTATCGCCGCATCGCCGACATCACCGCTGAGGAACCCAGCGAGGTGTTGCGGCTGCGGTTGGCAACCTACGAACAGCTACGGCACGATCAGCCGCTCGTGGCGCTCGAACTGATGGAGTACCTCCTGGCTCAGCAGTCGATGGCTCTTCGCAAGTCCACCGACCTTGTGCTGTGGGCTGAGGGTTAGCTCGGCACCGAGCAGCGTGACATCGACGACCATGATCGGACTACTCACACCCTGGTCGAGCGATGTTTGGATTCCGGAAGGACTCCCGGCGGGCGTTGCAGAAATTGAGCAAACGGCAGCCGAACTAGCCAGCGCGGTCGAAACCACTTGCCTTACGGTGATCGTCGACGCCACCCCGTTTATCGTCGACGGCGAACTCCATGCACTCGACGATGCCCTGCCGGTCGGCCGCAAGCTGGCCGAATCGGAAACCTCCGATGTGGTCGACGCCCACCTGG
>CAZGVQ010000758.1:0-1584 GCA_964529355.1 uncultured Acidimicrobiales bacterium | reverse complement strand
GAAGGGAAACGTTGTGTGCAGGGGCACCACGTCGGTGCCCTGTTCGGCGATTCGTCGGCGGACCTCACGGTTGGCGTCGAGGTTCCAGACCACCGATGTGAGCTGTTTGTGCTTCGGCCCGGCGAGCATTTCGCTCGACTCGACAAAGAACGTTTCGACCTGGTGGCCGGCCTCGGTCAGCAGTTTGTTCTCGCGTTCGATGACCAGGTTGGCGCCACCGAAGGTCTGGTGGGCGTTGTGGAGTTGGAGGATTCTCATGACGTCGTCACCGGTTCCCTGGCTTCGGTCTCCTCGGGTGGGCCCGAAGCCTGGCCCCATGGCCTCGGAGGCGGCGCAAGCCTGGCCACGATTGCCAGGGCCACGAGGACGCTGGCGCACCAGCCGATCCACCGCACGAGGGACTGGACGTTGAATCCGAGTTCGAGCACCTGAAAGACAATGCCTACCGAGAGCGCGTGGGCGAGAGGGTTTCGGCGAAGGTCGCCCAATGCCTGGCTGGCGACGGCATAGGTCGCGCCGGTGACCACGCCGCCTAGGACGATGCCGAACCAGCCGAACGACAGCCACCATTCACCAACGGCGCCGACGGGCCAGCCGTTCTTCACCTCGGGTTCGTATTGCTGGCGAAACTCCGCGCCGGGAGCGATGTTGGTGGGCTTGTCGGGCCAGACCGCGCGGGGAACCACGCCGCCGGTGCCGTTGATGAACAACTGGGCGCCGGCGTGCTCGAACATCTCGGGGGTGTCTCGTACCGACAGCACGTAGGCGTCGTACACGGTGGCGTTCATCGCCACGCTGATGCTTCGGAGCGGGCTGGCTTCGGCGATGGCGTCGGAGGTTCGGCCCTGAAGGACATGGTCTCGTGCCACTCGCAGACCGAGCGCTGAGCCGATCACGGCAATGCCGATGAGTGCGATACCGGCCCACCGGCGAAGGTCGCGTGCCTGGCTCTGGCCGGCGGCCCGGCGGTCACCGACCGCCGCAAAGACCGGTTCGAGCATCAGGCCAGCGAGATAGATGACCACAACCCGGCGGGAGCCCCAGGCGAACACATACAGCGAGTTGAGGAGCCCGAGCACGAGAAACGGCATACGAAGCACCAGGCGATGCCCCTCGCGTTTGCCGGCGATAGCAGCAGCGAGACACAGGACCATTGCGGCAACGGGGCCGAACTGCAGCAGGTACAGCCCAGCCACTGCCTTCTCGGTCTTGGCCGCCTCGATTGCGGCGATCGGGCTTCCAACCTTGACCACGATGACGCTGAAACACAGGGTGGCACCGATGCTTGCGTACAAGGCCAAACGCCGCAGCGCGACGAAGTCGTACCGACGGTTGGGGAGCCCGGCCACGCCGGGGCGCACCTTGACATCCTGGAAGGCGACGAAGGCGAGCATGGCCAGACCCGACCAGATGGCGAGGCGCAGGTTCGCCGCGTCGATACCACGTGGGTCGAGCGCCAACGGGTCGAGGGCGCTGGTGTCGAGGCCGAGGGTCAACATGAGCGACCGCATCCAATAGAACACGGCGTACGAACCGCAGATCGTGATGAGGAATGGTCGGTGGCGGTTGTGAATGAATCGAAAG
>CAZGVQ010000757.1:0-1584 GCA_964529355.1 uncultured Acidimicrobiales bacterium | reverse complement strand
GTAGTTGGCCATGCCGTCACCGCGCCGAAGCAACGCCAGGTAGACGCCGCTGGCCCACGAGCTTGGGACCGGGAGTGAAAAGCTCGACTCCCACGCGCAGGTAACCATCCCGCGGTCGTCGATGACCTCGGGAGGCTGCTCGATACCCGTCGCTGACGCGGTGTGCACGATTCGATGTCCGGCGCCCTCGAACCAGCCGACCTCGAGGACGTCGATGGAGAAATCTCCACCGCCCGCAACCGAGACGTGCAGATCAAGGCTGTCGCCCGCCTGATAGCTGTCGGCTGACGCGAAACCTTTGATCTGTTTGTTCGTGTCGTCGGCGAATCGGAGGTGGCCAAAGAACGGGTCGTCGGCTTCGTCGCTCGCCATGACCCGGCGGATCCGATCGCGTCCCAGAAACGCCCCAACCCCAACCGCAGCGGTGACACCGACGCCACCGGTAAGAAGCGCGCGCCGCGACAATCGACCCCTCTCGGGATCACGACTATCCAGCTCAGAGGGGGGACCAGTCACGCTCCTCAACGATACCTCCCCCGAAATTTTCGCGTTTGACCACACCCTTGGTGGCTAAGCGCGATCAGATCATTGGGGGTGTCCGCGGGTTGTGTGGGTGACGATTGTTGCGAGCACGATCGTTGCGCCGATGATGCTGGCGATGGGTGGCGCTTCGCTGAGGATGATCCAGGCGAGGGCGATGGCCACCGGCGTTTCGGCTGATCCGAGGAGTCCCGATTCGGCTGCCGGAATGAGGCGTGTGCCCTCGATCCACAACACCGTCGCTGCGGCGAAGACCAAGCCGAACAACACGAGCAGGCCGGCATCGCGCGCGCTGACATCGAGCGGGTCGGTGAAGAACCACCCGGCTACAAAGAGCATCGGACCCGAGGCCGCTCCCGAAAGCACCGAGTCGGTGTTGGGGAACGCCCGGATAAGCACCATGAAGAGCGCGTTGAGGAGCACCATCGCGATGGCAACGACGTCGCCGCTGATGTTTGGAGACCCGAGGCTCCCGCTGACGATGATGACAACCCCGACGAGCGAAACCGCCGCCGCGATGAGGGTCGACCGATTCATGCGTTCGCCCAGAATGATCCGCTCGAGGAGAGCGGCCGCAAATGGGATGGTGGCGTAGATCACCGACACGTTGGCCACGAAGGTGTGTTTGAACGAGGTGATGAACGCAACGGAGCCGACCGCACCGACGGTGGCGATGATCCAGCCATGGCGGCCGAGGCGGAACACGCGTCGGGCGGGTCGATCGCGGTTCTTCCACCAAACGTAGACAGCGATACCTACGCCACCGATGAGGCCCCGCCACGTCAGGATGGCCCAACTGCCCGCGTCGATTGCTTTGGTGAGCACACCCGAGAAGCTGAACAGCACGGCTGATCCAAGGACCAGAGCGGGCCCCAACCTTCGGGCCGTTGCCGGATTCGACTTCGTCGTGGCGATATCGGCCATCACTCTGCTCCTCAGACATCTCTTCAGGCATCTCTTCAGGCATTTGCCTAGGAATGACCGTACAGATCGTGCTACAAGTGCAGAAGCACGATCTTTCGCAGGAGGCATTCAGAAAACAGA
>CAZGVQ010000756.1:0-1587 GCA_964529355.1 uncultured Acidimicrobiales bacterium | reverse complement strand
CCCACGCCCGGTGGAATCTTCCCCTCCAACCACCGGCGTGGGAAGGTCTCCCACCCAAGCCCTGGCGGCAACCGGTGGCGTCCAGCGCACCTAAAAGCGCACCCTCCCCAGCGACGTCACCAACGCCGGCCACGCTCACTCCCGTGGAGCGTGCTGCCTGACCAGCCCTTGGGAAATGGCCACCGGATTCGCTTGAGTCGAAGCCGGTGGAAGCTCACCCACCAACTGCCGAGGTGTCGCCGTGCGGGTCGACACCTCGGCCTCGACCTTTTTGACCGCGACCCAACGAACAAATCGGCGTTCGTCTGAAGCGTCGCCCCCAGCTCTGCTCTACGGTTGATCGATGTACAAGAAGCGGCGAATCGCCGTTGCCGATCTCACGATGGCGACCGTAGATCATGGCAGGGGCGATCCGGTCGTGTTCCTCCACGGAAACCCGACCTCGTCGTATCTATGGCGCAACGTCATTCCCCATGTCGAGCACCTAGGGCGGTGTATCGCTCCGGACCTGATTGGCTTCGGTGACTCCGACAAGTTGCCCGACGCTGGCGCCGGGTCGTACCGCTTCGTCGAGAATCGGTACTACCTCGACCGACTGCTCGATGCGCTCGACGTACGAGAGCGGGTCATTTTGGTTTTGCACGACTGGGGTTCGGGCCTGGGATTCGATTGGGCCCGCCGCAATCCCACCGCACTCGCCGGGATCGCATACCTCGAAGCCAACGTTGCGCCCCGCTCCTGGCGTCAACTCGATGACGCCGGACGCGACTTCTTCGAGCGGTTGCGAAGCAGCGAAGGCGAACAGATGGCGCTCGAGGAGAACGTCTTCATCGAAAAGGGCCTACCGAGTGGCGTAGTCCGAACTCTCACCGACGCTGAGATGGCCGAATACCGTCGGCCTTTCATCACTCCGGGCGAAGGTCGCCGTCCAACCCTGACCTGGCCGCGCGAGATTCCGTTCGATGGCGAACCGAGCGATGTGCACGAGATCGTGTCGGGTTACGCCAAGTGGCTTACGACTAGCGCGGTACCGAAGCTGCTGATCAACGTGAGCCATGGCGACACGCTCGTCGGCGAGCTCCTCGATTTCGCCCGCGGGTTCCCGAACCAACGAGAGGTTGAGGTTCAAGGACGCCATTTCGCCCCGGAAGACTCTCCTGACGAACTTGGCAGCGCGCTGGCCCAGTGGATCGAAGAGATCCGAGGGCTATCTCACTCGGCTACATCAACAACGTGAGCATTTCATAGAGCACTGCCGGCTTCTCGTTGCCGACCACATGGATCACGGCCTCGCTCTTGATCAGCGTGCCCGGACCCTTAGCTTGGGCGCTGACAATGCGTGATCGACCGTGCAACGTTGAGGGCACAGGCACCGGCGACAGGAAGCGCAGCTTGTCAGCGCCGTAGTTCACTCCGTTGGAGACGCCCTCGAACGGCGCCAGCTGAACGATGCCCGACGCCATAAGGCTCAGCGTGAAAAAGCCGTGCGCAATAGGACCGCCGAACGGCCCGGCATTGGCCCGCTCGACATCCACGTGGATCCACTGATGATCACCCGTGATCTCTGCGAACTGGTTGACCTTGTCT
>CAZGVQ010000755.1:0-1595 GCA_964529355.1 uncultured Acidimicrobiales bacterium | reverse complement strand
CTCCATGGTCGCGATTCGTTTTCGGCAGGTGGAACCCGCCACCTTCGAGGTACCTACATCGATCAGGACGAAGTACGGTCCTTCGTCCGGGTAGCCGCACGCCGCACAGCCTGAGCCATCAGCCAAGAGCCAACTCACGAAACGAGAACCAACAATGCACGAAGGCGTCTTCATCACGTGTGCAGTCACCGGCGGTGGCAACACCACCGGCAAATCCGACAAGGTGCCAATCACCCCTGAGGAAATCGCCAACTCTTGCATCGAGGCGGCCAAGGCCGGCGCAGCCGTGACCCATATTCACGTGCGCGAGGACGACGGTTCGCCGTCGCGCGACAACGGCAAGTACGCCGAAGTGGTCGAGCGGATTCGCGACAGCGATACCGACGTCGTCATCAACCTCACCGCCGGCATGGGCGGCGACCTCATTCTGGGCGACGTCGAGAAGCCCCTGCCTCCGGCCGAGGACGGCACCGATATGGCGGGGGCAACCGAGCGCGTCGAGCACGTGCGGATGCTCAAGCCTGAGATCTGCACCCTCGACTGCGGCACGATGAACTTCGGCGAGGGCGACTACGTGATGACCAACACGCCATCGACGCTCGAAGAGATGGCCAAGCAGATGACCGAGATCGGCAGCCGTATCGAGATCGAGGCGTTCGACACCGGTCACCTTGCCCACGCAAAGGACCTTGTGCGTCGCGGCATCATTCCCGAGCCGGTCGTGGTGCAGCTGTGTATGGGCGTGCCGTGGGGTGCTCCCGACGATCTCAACACCTTCATGGCCATGCGCAACAACGTCCCCGACGACTGGACCTTCTCGGCCTTTTCGATCGGCCGCAACCAACTCAAGTACGTGTCGCTTGCCGCATTGGCTGGCGGCAACGTTCGCGTGGGCCTCGAGGACAACATCTATCTCGACCGAGGAGTGCTGGCCAGCAACGGCGACCTGGTGGAGCGGGCCGTCAGCATTCTCACGGCGCAGAACTACAACATCCTCACCCCTCGGCAGGTGCGCGACAACCTGCAGCTCACCAAGCACGGCTGACCAGTGACCGAACCTTCTTCTGGAGCCGACTACACAGCCCATCTTCCCCAAACAGCGTCCGTCGTCGGCTGCGGGGTCATCGGTGCAGCATGGGCCAGCCGTCTGCTTTTGAGCGGAGTCGACGTGCGCATCAGCGACCCATCGCCCGACGCCGAGGCCATCCTCACCGAGGTGTTGGCCAATGCGGTCGCCGCGTGGGACGACCTTGGTCTGCCCACCGACCAGCAGGGCACCTACACGATGTGTGGCTCGGTGGCCGAGGCCGTGGCCGATGCCGAGTTCATTCAGGAAAGCGCTCCCGAACGACCCGACGTCAAGAAGGCAGTGTTGGCCGAGATCGAGGCAGCGGCCCCGGCCGACGCCATCATTGGTTCGTCGACTTCGGGCATTCGTCCCACGGTCATGCAGGAAGACATGACCAACCCCGAGCGTCTGGTGGTGGGGCACCCGTACAACCCGGTGTACCTGTTGCCTGTAGTCGAGGTGGTCGGCGGCGATCAGACCACCATTGGAAACATCCGGCGAGCGCAAGGCATGTACGCCGCCATTG
>CAZGVQ010000754.1:0-1605 GCA_964529355.1 uncultured Acidimicrobiales bacterium | reverse complement strand
GGTGATTGTCGATACGCCACCCACCCGCAGCGCATTGGACTTTCTCGATGCGCCCGAGCGAATGGCCGACTTCTTCTCGAGTCGACTGCTGCGGTGGCTCATCGCCCCGGCCCGTTCGCGCCTTGTCAACGCGGCGGCGAAACCGTTCACCGTGGTGGCCGACAAGTTGCTCGGCGCGAAGTTTCTTGCCGACATCGGTGAGTTCTTTCTGCTGTTTCAAACCCTCTACGACGGCTTTGTCGAACGCGCCGAATCGGTGCAGCGCACGCTGGCCGATTCGCGTACCACCTTTGTGGTTGTCACCACGCCCGAGCCGGGGCCGGCATCCGAAGCCCGGTTCCTGCTGGCCGAGCTCAACAAGCGCAGCTACGGCATCGGCGCCGTGGTGGCCAACCGGGTGCTTCCCGATGTGTTCATGACAAGGGGCGCGGCGACGGCGGCGAAGAACCTCCGCAAGGAAGCGCCGACCCTTAGCGCGACGATCCTGGCGAAGGGCGGCTCGAAGAGTGCCGCGATGGAAGGCAAGGAACAGGCGGTTGGCGAAGGTGTGCTGCGAGAAGTGGCCGACCGCTTTGACGACTTCCGGCTGTTGGCTGCCCAGGGACAAGCCGTGCTCGACGAGTTGCCCCGCGACGATGCACCCGTGGTGACTGTGCCGTATCTCGAAAACGAAATCGTCGACCTGCGGGGCGTGCTGGCGTTGGGCGAGAAGCTGACCTGAGTCGAGAGAGAGCCACGACGCCGAGCGCGCACTAGCGTGAGCGGGGTATGGCAAGCCTTTCCGAACTCGCCCGCGAATTCACCACGCTCGACGAGGACGATATCCGCCATCTGCGTCGGCTGGTCCGCTCATGGGGCCTGCTGGCCGACCTGAGCTTCTCGGACCTGTTGTTGTTTGTGCCCACCAGGGAGGGCGACGGCTCCTTTATCGTGCTCGGTCACGTGCGCCCATCGACCGGCCAGACCATGTACCGGGCCGATCCGGTCGGACAGAGTTTCCGGTCATCGGAGCGCCCCCTCGTTCGGCAGTCCTACCACCACGGCAAGACCGAGCAGGGCGAGCTGAGCCTTCGTCTTACCTTCGATGAATTGGTGAAGGTCGAGTCGGTTCCGGTGAAGGGCCCCAGCGGCATCGTGGCCGTCATGACCAGCGAGGCCCACATCGATCCGGATCGTTTGTACAGCGAACTCGAGCGCACCTACGCGAACACCTATCAGCGGTTCGCCGACATGGTTCGCAACGCAGAGTTCCCGTTCAAGATCCAGGAAGAGGGACGCTTTCGGGCGCCGCGGGTGGGCGACGGCACCGTGGTGCTCGACATGGAATTGCGGGTCGACTTTGCGTCGCCCAACGCCGTCTCGGCATTTCATCGCCTTGGTGTGCATCGAAACCTGTTCGGTCTCAGTTTCCCGTCGCTCGACATCGGCGAAGCCGAGGTCTCGAAGGCGGCAAAGGAACGTCGCCCGGTCATCGTCGAGCTCGAGCACGGTCGTGAAACCACGGTGGTGATGCACTTCCTGCCGCTGCTCATCGATGACGAATTCACCGGCGGACTGCTGGTGTTGCGGGACATTTCTGATCTTCGGCGCCGCGATCGACTGCTG
>CAZGVQ010000753.1:0-1609 GCA_964529355.1 uncultured Acidimicrobiales bacterium | reverse complement strand
CCTCAACTACACCACACGAGATCCGATTGGTCCCGTGGGCGTTATCACCCCGTGGAATACGCCGTTCATGCTCAGCACGTGGAAGATCGCACCCGCGCTTGCCGCCGGATGCAGCGTGGTGCACAAGCCAGCTGAGTGGAGCCCATTCACGGCCCACCTATTGGCCGAACTCGCGCTCGAAGCTGGACTGCCCGCCGGTGTGCTGAACGTGGTGCACGGTATGGGTGAGACCGCCGGAAAGAGCTTGACCGAGCACCCGGCGATCCGAGCAATTGCCTTCGTTGGAGAGTCGGCCACCGGGTCATTGATCCAAGCGCAGGGCGCACCCACGCTCAAGCGAGTGCACTTTGAGCTCGGCGGCAAGAACCCAGTGATCGTGTTCGACGACGCCGATATCGAGCGGGCGCTCGATGCCGTGATCTTCATGATCTACAGCCTGAACGGTGAACGCTGCACGAGCTCGAGTCGGGTGCTGATTCAGTCGTCGATCTACGACGAGTTCACCGGGCGGCTCGCCGAGAAGATGAAGGGCGTGCCGGTGGGGCATCCGCTCGACCCCACCGCGATCATCGGCCCGTTGATTCACGCTCGCCACCACGCCAAGGTGTCCAGCTACGCCGAGATTGCGGCGGCCGACGGAGCAACGGTCGTCGAAGGAACCCGTTGGGCCGACGCACCCGAGGGCGGTAATTGGGTCACCCCCATGCTCTTCACCGGTGCGACCAATGACATGCGTATCGCCCAAGAAGAGATCTTTGGGCCCGCGCTCACGGCGATTCCGTTCTTCGACGAAGCCGATGCGGTGAAGATCGCCAACGACACTCAGTACGGGCTGGCCGGTTACCTCTGGACCCGAGACGTCGGTCGGGCGCACCGTGTTGCCCGTGATCTCGACGCGGGCATGATCTGGGTGAACAGTCAGAATGTGCGTCACCTGCCGGCGCCCTTTGGTGGTACCAAGGCCAGCGGCATCGGCCGCGACGGCGGCGACTGGAGCTTCGACTTCTACATGGAGACCAAGAACATCGCCATTGCCTTTGATACCCACTCGGTGCCGAAGTTGGGCGGCTGAATCGTGAGTCTCTACTACGTACAGAAGTTCCTGTATGAGTTGAATCGCAGCGAGCAGATGCAAGAGTCCTATCAGGCCGATCGTCGCAGTGCCTTGGCTGGATTCGAGCTGACCGATGCTGAGATAGATGCGCTGGTCGAACCCGACATCGGCATGCTGTTTCATCTGGGGGTCAACGGCCAGATCTTGATGCACTTCGCGGCACTCCATCAGATCGAGTGGGCCGACTACCTGCAGCGCATGCGAGACGGCATCGCCGAGCACGGGCCAGTGCGCGAGGGTGTGTACGCCATGACGGGCTACGAAGGTGTCGACGCCCACACCGTCCGTCTTGCCGAAGAACGCTGAAGGAGTTAGCTAATGCCACTTGTCTATGCCGGTGCGTGTAGCCACGCCCCTGGAATCACCGGCCGATCCGACCAGGCCGATCCCGTGGTGCGCGATGCCTTCTACGAGGCGTTCCATCAGATGCGTGCTGACATCGAGGCCGCTGAGCCCGATGCACTGATCGTTATTGCCGCCGAGCACTTCGCCAAC
>CAZGVQ010000752.1:0-1615 GCA_964529355.1 uncultured Acidimicrobiales bacterium | reverse complement strand
TCGACGCCAGGCCCACCGCTCACTTCGATGTCCCGATGGTCCTAGTGGTGTCTGACTCGAGGATGGCGGCCACGGTGAGGGCCGCTGAGCCGGCGATTACCAGCCAACCCCAACTCTCGATTCCGACCGTGCTGTCGAGTCCCTCATAGGTGGCAACGGCCACGGTGAGCGCCGAGCCGGCGGAAAGCGCAGCGTTCTGACGATTCGCTGCACCCCACAGAGCAGTAGCGATAGCGACGATTCCGAGCACGATCAGATGTCCTGAGTTACCCGTCTCGATGCGTTGCCAGAACCCAAGCGCCGTCGCCGACGCCAGCGAAGGAGCAACCACCATCCATGGATGATCGCCAGCATCGTGAAACAGCCAGGCGATAAAGAACAGCACCGGGTACACGTACGGCTCGGGCGACACGACCCCGGCAGAAAGAAGACCGAGCATCCAGGAGACGACGGTGATGAGCACTCCCAACACGGTCAGTGCGTTGTTGGCGCCGTGACGACCCTGTGCCAGGAGTCCGACACCGGCGAGTCCGACCATCAACGAGGCGCCAAGGACTAGTGGATGTCCGGGATCTGGCAGCGGGAGGGCTACGCTCAGCACTACCAAGCCGAGAGCTGCGGCAAGAATCCGGTAGCGAATGTCGGAGAGGCGGATCGACTCGACAAGGCTCAGGCCAGCGGTGAGACCCGCCGCCAAGAGCGCAGGGTTTTCGGTGTTCGGGAGGTCACCCACCAGGACCCCAACAGCAGCGGCTCCGAGGACACGGAGTGTGAAGCCGAGGACATCCTGGTGATGATCGACAATCCAGGCGGTGAGCCACAACACCGCGATGAAGAACGCCGCCCCGAGGGGCACTGACTCATTGCCGACACCGATCGAGATTGCGCCGGCGAGGGCGGCGAACACCGCCAGGAACCCGGCCTGGAAACCGAGCTCCTTCTCGCCGGCGCCCGTGGCATAGCGGCCCACCAACAGCATGAGAGCCACCGACGCCACAGAAATGGGAGCGGCGACCTGCCACTCACCGAACGCCAGGAACGGTGCGACTCCGGCGAGTCCCCAGGAGGTGAGCAGACGTCCGGGCCGCAAGGTGTTCAGGGCCACAAACGCCAGAGCGATAGCGACGAGTCCGGTGAGGACGGGGTCACCAACCGCGAGCTGTACCGACGCGAGTACCGCTGCAGCGAAACCGGGCAGAGCAGGACCCCAGTTTCCGCCAACGAGTGCCATTGGTACCAGCGATTGTCCGTTGGTGAGACCTCGACGGAGGTCGCCCAGGAGCCATGCCACCGCACAGATCGCGGCCGTGTACTTCCAGTCACCGGTCGCCGGAGCGCCATCTGGGAGGTACACCCCGAAGCCGGCCGAGAAGGCAAGCAAGGTGAGCACACCGTTTGTGGCGGCCACGACATTGCCGATCGATTCTCTGATCTCAGCACGAAGCGAAACGCCGCGGAACCCAAGCCCCAGTTCGACCATCGCAAGAGACGCGGCAAGTGCGATAAGTACGGCCGACGATGGAGGATCGAACCGAACCCAGAGGTCGACACCGGTGGTCGCGATGACGCCGATCACCGAGAGTCCGGCGAGGGCACTGGAGGGTCGGAGGGCAGC
>CAZGVQ010000751.1:0-1618 GCA_964529355.1 uncultured Acidimicrobiales bacterium | reverse complement strand
TCAAAAGGTCGACGCTGAGGATGGCGGTTATCGAACTCATCGTTCCGAATCTGGCCGCAACCAGCGCTGGCAATAGCGTCACCGCCGATCGCTACGAGAAGTTGTTCAACGCGGTCGGCCACGCGACCACGTCGGTCGCGCAGCCGTCGGGCAACGCCGATGTGGTGGTAGCGCTCAATGCGTACCGCTCGGCATCGACCATCTCGGCTCTCGATGGAGACGTGCCGTTGGTTGTGGTTCTTACCGGCACCGATATCTACCGGTTCATCGATGAGGATCCCGCCCGCGTCCGTTCGTCACTCAACCGGGCTGACCGGCTGGTGGGGCTCAACGACTGCGTTGGCGACGTTCTCACCAGCGAGGACCGGGCGAAGCTCACGGTGATCAAAGAGGGAGCTATTCGCGGCCTCCCACGACAACCGAACCCTGAAGGATTCGAAGTGGTGGTGGTTGGCCACCTGCGCGACGAGAAGGATCCGAAGTTGGTGGCCGAGGCGGTCGCCGGACTCGGACCCGAGTCGACCGTGCAGGTGCAGCATTATGGCGATGCGTACACCGACGAATGGGCCGGCTGGGCCCGGGATGAGACAGCCTCCAACCCGCGATGGAGCTGGCAAGGTGTTCGCCCGCGTCATGAGATCGACGAGGTCTACGCGACCAGTCGACTTCTGATCAATTCATCCCGCGTGGAGGGGGGAGCCAATGTGATCTCGGAGGCCGTGGCGGCGTCGTTGCCGATTCTGGCGTCGGAGATTCCCGGCAACGTTGGCGTCCTGGGCCCAACCTATCCCGGCTATTTCACGCCCGGTGACGCGGCGGCGCTCAGGGCCGAACTGCACCGGATCAGCACCAACCACAGCCGACTCGCTGAACTGGCAGCTGCAGTGGAAAGCCTCCAGCCTGAATTCACCGAGGAGCGCGAGCAGCAGCACTGGGCTGGTTTGTTGGCCGAGTTGGATACCGGTCGGTGAGTTACCACGACATCGCGGCCCGGCGATACGCCCTGGCCGAGAGTCGCCCTGATTCTTTTTCGCTTCGGTTGGCTCCCCGGCTGATCAGGTTGTTCGATGCTCTCGGTTCGTCGGCGCAGCCTCCCCGTCTGCTCGACGTCGGTGCCGGTACCGGTCAGCTTGCCGACGTTCTGCGGGCTGCGGGCTTCGCGACCGTGAGTCTCGATCGCTCGTTGCCCATGCTTCGACACCGCATTGCTGACCGGTCGGGCAACGGTGGCCCAGCCGTCGCGGCCGACGCCACCGCCCTTCCCTTGTCAGCTGTTGGTCCGCGCCGCTTCGATCTCGTCACGGCTACCTTCAATGTCTTGAACCACCTGCCCAACCTCGGAGCTGTCGAAGCGACGGTGCACGAGGTGGGCCGGCTGCTTGCCGCCGATGGACTTTTTGTGTTCGATATCAATACCCGGGTTGGGTTGGAGGCCACCGGACGCACCACCGTCCACGAGTCGGGCCCGACCGGCGACACCACCTGGACGCGCGAGTGGATTGGCCCCGACACGCTGCGATTGCGGGCGCAGGGAACGGTTGTCGATGGCGACTCGTCCTACGTCTATGACGAGACGATCGACAAGATCGTGGTGGAACCCGGCGATCTCGAACGCATG
>CAZGVQ010000750.1:0-1621 GCA_964529355.1 uncultured Acidimicrobiales bacterium | reverse complement strand
TCAGTAATGTTGTGTTGCTACTCGTGGCGGTGCCTGGTGGGATACATCTCGCGAATGCCCTCATGCGTCGGCTCGGGGCGATCAAGGCGAGCGACGGCGGCGAGAGTAGCTTGCTTGCGGCTCAGCGCTGGGCGGTGCGTGCTGGCGTGCTGGCGGTCCTGATCTCGATTCCATTCGGCGCGGTTGTTCCGGTCGTGGTCTTGTGGATCATTCCGGCGAGGCTCACGTTTTTGTATCTGGCGATCTTCTTTGCCTGGTTGCCGCACTTCCCTATGAGCACACCGACCGGTTCCGCAACACCCGCATCACGCTCTTTCCGGGTTCGACGTGGGTTCTCCTGCACCAGGACCGGCATCTGATCCACCATCTCTACCCGTCGATCCCGTGGTACACGTACCGGACGGCTCATCGAGAGCTCGCGCCGCTGTTGAGTGAACGCGGCGCCGTTGTTGTGGGGCCGTCGAGCAATCCGCGCGAACGAATGCGGCTCCTCTGAGCACTAGGGGAGCAGCGACCAGAACGCGTTGACCAACGGGTTTCGTAAATGACGCTGCAGCGTGAAGAGGCCGAGGTCATAGGGTTCAAGTTTCGGCTCCACCTCGAGTACGCGTACGCGGGATGCATGCGGGCTGTTGTCGAGCACGATCTTTGGGACGACTCCGACGCCGAGTCCCAGGCTGACCATGCTGACGATGGCCTCGTTGCCCGCCACCTGTGCGTAGATGTGCGGGGTGATGTCGAGCGAACGGAACCAGGCGTCAACCCGGTTCCGGGCGATTCCGCCTGCGGCGAGGATCATTGGGATGTCCTTCCAGTCGCTTGGGCGCTTCGGCGTGAACGGCACGGACGATGTTTCGGTGGAATCCATCGGGGCGACGAACACCAGAGGTGATTCGGCGATGGGTTTGAAGAGCACACCTGAGGGCAGGCTCTCGGGCCGGGCGGCGATGGCGAGTTCTTCTTCCAGTGCCACAACTCGCTCGATGGCGTGTTCGGGGTCGCCGGTCTGCAGCATGATCTCCACTTCGGAGTGGGCGGGTCGGAAGCGGTTCAACAGGTCGACGAGAATACTGTGGCTGGCGGTCACCGAGCAGTAGAGGCTGATCTCGCCCGACAGCTGCTCGGCCGGATCGGTGAGGTCGAACTGGATCTGTTCCCACTGCTGCACCGCATCGCGCGCATAGCGGAGGAACGTATGGCCGGCGGGGGTGAGGGCAACCGATCGGTTGTCGCGGTCGAAGAGGACCGTGTTGAGCTCGGCTTCCAGTTGTCGGATGTTCCGTGACAGCGCCGAGGTGCTGATGTTCATCTGTGCGCTGGCGCGCCCGAAGTGCAGGGTCTCGCTGAGCGCGATGACGTGCTTGAGCGTTCGGATGTCCATGGGTCCAGTATGGACGAATGTCCTGAAATGTGGGACACCGTGTTGCAAATATATCAATTTACGAAACATGGGGTCACGGCTAGAGTTTCGACCTATGGCCAACTACTTCAACACCCTTCCGCTACGCCTCCAGCTCGCCGAGCTGGCGAAATGCCGCTTCATGCACCTCGACGAATTCACCGAAGGCGTCGATGCCCTAAAGGGCATCGACGCCTTCGGTGAATTCGTCGAGGTGCATGA
>CAZGVQ010000749.1:0-1624 GCA_964529355.1 uncultured Acidimicrobiales bacterium | reverse complement strand
GCTGCGGCGCGCATCGTCACCAACATGGAGGCAAGCCTGGCGGTACCCACCGCCACCAGCTTCCGCGAGGTGCCGGCACGTCTGCTCGAGGTCAACCGCAAGATCATGAACGGCTACCTCAGCCGTACCCGGGGCGGCAAGGTCAGCTTCACCCACATCATCGGCTACGCCGTGGTTCGGGCCATCTCCGACGCGGTACCGGCCATGAACGCCAGCTACTTCGAGGACGAAGACGGCAAGCCCCGCGTCATTCGTCACGAGCACGTTGGCCTGGGCATTGCGGTCGACGTGCCGAAGTCCGATGGCTCGCGGACCCTCATGGTCGTCAACGTGCGCGACGCCGACACCCTCGACTTCCGGGCGTTCGTCGACCGCTACGAGGAAGCCATTCGGAAGGTCCGCGACAACAAGCTGACCCCCGACGACTTCGCCGGCATCACGGTGAGTCTCACCAATCCGGGCACCATCGGAACCGTGCAGTCGGTTCCACGGCTCATGCCGGGCCAGGGGCTCATCGTCGGCATGGGCACCATCGACTACCCCACCGAGTTTCAGGCCGCCGATCCGGGCACGCTCGCCGATCTCGGAATCTCCAAGATCACCACCGTCAGCTCCACCTATGACCACCGCATCATTCAGGGAGCCGAATCGGGCTTGTTCCTGAAGAAGGTGCACGAGCTCCTCCTCGGCGAAGACGACTTCTATGTCGATCTGCTGCGCTCATTGGGCGTGCCCTACGAAGCGGTCAAGTGGCGCAAGGACACCAACTTCGCCGACCGCGACGAAGCGATGATCGAAAAGCAGAGTCAGGTGGACTCGCTGGTCAACGCGTATCGGTCGCGCGGTCACCTCATCGCCGATCTCGATCCGCTGAACGCCAAAGAGCCCGAGATGCACTCCGAGCTCGACCCGGCCAGCTACGGACTCACCATCTGGGATCTCGAGCGGGAGTTTCTCACCCACGGCCTGATGGGCACCGACGTCGGCGCCAAGGGAGAACGTCACAAACTGGCCGACCTCCTCAAGATCCTGCGCGATGCCTACTGCCGCACCATGGGTATCGAGTACATGCACATCACCGACTACGACGAGAAGACCTGGCTGCAGGACCAGCTCGAAGGCAAGCCCGACTCACTCGATGCCTCCGAGCAGCTCCACATCCTCGGGCGGCTCAACGCCGCCGAGGCACTCGAGAAATTCCTGGCCACCAAGTACGTGGGCCAGAAGCGATTCGGCATCGAAGGTGCCGAGAGCACGATTCCGCTGCTCGACGCGCTCCTCAGCGCGGCCGCCGACGATTCCATAACCGAAGCGGTCATGGGCATGGCTCACCGCGGTCGACTCAACGTGCTCGTGAACATCGTCGGCAAGAACCACGAGGATCTCTTCGAGGAGTTCGAGGACACCGTTTCCAAGGATGCCGTGCAGGGCTCAGGCGACGTCAAGTACCACCTGGGTCAGACCGGTACGTTCACGAGTCCGGCTGGCAACAGCCTTGCGGTCGAACTGGCCGCCAACCCCAGCCACCTCGAAGCAGTCGATCCTGTGGTGCTCGGAATGTCGCGTGCCAAGATGGACAAGATCATCCCCCCGGGCAACTACCCGGTGCTGCCGGTACTCATCC
>CAZGVQ010000748.1:0-1632 GCA_964529355.1 uncultured Acidimicrobiales bacterium | reverse complement strand
CATTCTCGAGGTCCGAATCGTTCGGCCCCATCGTTGAAGATCTCGATGAGCAGCGGGCTGATTTCGAGCGGAACGTCATTGCGCTCGGCAACCGCCTGGAAGAGGCCGATGTCCTTTTGCACGAGGTCCATTGTGAAGTTGATGTCGCGCGACCCATTGAGAATCACCTGGCTCTCGGTCTCGTGCACGAAGCTGTTGCCACTCGAGATCCGGATGGCCTCATAGGTCGTTGCCAGATCCATGCCCGCCGCCTTCGAGGTCACCAGCGCTTCGCTGAGGCTCAGGAGGTTGGCCGTCGCGAGATAGTTGGTCACGACCTTGAGCACCGAGGCCGAGCCGAGCTCGCCGGTGTGCAGCACCCGCCGGCCCAGTGTGGTGAGCAGCGGAAGAATACGGTCGAAGGTTTCGCGGGTACACCCCGCAAAGATCGCGATGTTGCCCGTCGCTGCACGGTGACAACCCCCCGAAACCGGGCAATCCACCGGCTCGGAGCCGATGGCCAGCACCTTCTCGCCCAGTCGCTGCACTTCGGCTTCGTCAGTGGTGCTCATCTCCATCCAGACCTTGCCGGCACCCAGGCCGGCGAGGACGCCATCGTCGGCTTCAAGCACCGCGGCGGACGCGGCAGGCGACGGAAGACAGGTGATGAGGAAGTCGACAGCCTCGGCCATCTCTTTCGGAGACTCGGCCCACGAGGCGCCGGCATCCAAAAACGGCTGAGCCACCGACTTGTCGAGGTCGCGAACAGTCACGTTGTGCCCGTTGCGCAGCAGTGACCCGGCCAGCTTGCCGCCCACATTTCCGAGACCGATGAATCCGACGTTGATTGGCTGACTCAAAGTGTGCTGCTTTCCTGCTTGGAGAACACCCGACACTGGACGTTCGATCAGCGACGAACTGTACACCTTGGGGTACAGCGAGCGAAGGCCGTAGTCTCCGCCGATGGCCAACAAGACCACAGCTGCGTATCAGATTCATCTCCACCTCCGCCTGAGCAACGCCCCCGGCGTGCTTGGCGCATTCGCCAGCACCGTTGGCGAGCACGGCGGCAACATTGCGGTGGTCGAAGGCTTTGAGGCCAAAGGACGGGTGGTCGAGCGCGGCATCTGCGTCAACTGCCGGGACGAAGACCATCAGAAGCAGATCGTCGAGGCCGTTGAGGCGGTCGAGGGCATCGAGGTTCTCGACTGGTACGACCGCACGTTTCGTATGCATGAGGGCGGCAAGATCGAGACCGAGCCGCTTGCCCCGGTGGGCGATGCCGACGACCTTTCGATGGCGTACACACCCGGCGTCGCACGGGTCTGCCTGGCCATCGCCGACGACAAGTCGCTCGCCTACAGCCACACCATCAAGAAGAACACCGTCGCCATCGTCAGCGACGGCACCGCCGTGCTGGGCCTCGGCGACATCGGCCCGGAGGCCGCCATGCCGGTGATGGAAGGCAAGGCGTTGCTGTTTAAGGAGTTCGCCGGTGTCGATGCGTTTCCCATCTGCCTCGACACCAAGGACCCCGACGAGATCGTCGAGACCGTCGAGCGACTGGCCCCCACCTTCGGTGGCATCAACCTCGAAGACATCGCTTCGCCGGGCGCCTTCGATATCGAAGATCGTCTGAAAGCCTCGCTCGAC
>CAZGVQ010000747.1:0-1632 GCA_964529355.1 uncultured Acidimicrobiales bacterium | reverse complement strand
GTGGTGAAGATGACATACCGGTCGTCGGCGGTCGCCTCGTCTGGTTCCGAAGCTCTTCTTGGTGCTGATGGCGGCAGGTCGGCATCGTTGCGGAGGGTCAGCCTCGCGCCCGATCGTTCGATGAGGGATCGGGACAGCTGGTCGGCGAACCGGAGATTGACCGACATGATCACGAATCGGCCGACCGCCGCCGCTGCCAGCAGATCGAGGTAGAGCGGTCCGTTCGCCATCTGCACGGCCACCCGGTCGCCCGGTGCGATTCCGGCGGCTGCAAGGTCGTGGGCCAGTCGGCAACCTGTTTCGAGAATCTCTGCGGTGGTTCGCTGGTTCCCGTGCTCGTCGATGATGACTGATGTTGATTGCTCAAGCAGGTCGACGACGGTGGTCATGTGGCTGCTGCTGCCAAAGCAGGAATGATTCGCTCACCCACCGAACGGATGATCTCATAGCGGGGTTCGAGGGGCGGCAGGAGCATCATCTGATCGATGCCCGCGGCCTCCAAACCGAGTAGCCGCTCGACGATGTGGTCTTCGGTGCCCACGAGACAAGACGCCTCGATGAGAGCTTTGGTCACGAAGCGTTCCTCCTCGGGCACGACCCAGCTGTTGTGCCCGGCGTGGATCCGTTGATGGCGGACTGCTTCAGGTACCTCGTCGAGTATTGCCGTGTAGTCGTCCCACATGTCGAGTACCGCGGGGTTGCGAGGTAGCCGGCCGAAGTTACGCCACTGGTCGTAGCTGTAGTGCAGGCCGGCGATTGCGAATGCGCCACACAGATGCCGCACGCGCTCGGAGTCGATGGCCTCGCCCGGCTCGGTGATCACGATGGTATTCAGCGTTGTTGTGGGGAACGCCGTGCGGTCGAGTGATCGTCCGGCATCAGTTGCGCCGCGTTCGACGCTCGTCCACAGGCTCTCGGCCATCGAAGGGTTTGGGGGCACCGACAGTACAAGTCCATCGCCGTGCTTTCCGGCCAAGGCCAGTGACTTCGGGCCGAACCCCGACACGTACATCGGAATCGGATCCTCGAAGTTCACAAAGCCGGCGTCGGGCATGATGTGGCGGACCGGCGAGGTCTTTCCCTTCCAGGTCACCTCGGCTTCTTCGCCAGCCAGGAGCGGCTTGAGCTCGCTCAGGTATTGGTCGAACGCCGCCATGGTCATCGGCTTGTGGCCCATGATGCGCATGGCGGTATTGCCGGTGCCGATGCCGCAGAAGGTCCGTCCGGGGGCAAGTTGGTTGATGGTCGCCATCGCAGCGGCGGTGACTGGCGCTGGGCGGGTGGCCGCTACGGAAACGCCGGTTCCAATTTTGATCGTCGATGTGCGATCGGCAGCGAGGGCGGCGGTGGCGTACGCATCGCTCCAGATCATCTGGCTGTCGGCAAACCAGGCATGGGTGTATCCCAACCGTTCCGCCTCGACGACATAGTCGATGTCGTCGATCTTGCTCGCCACACAGATTCCGAGCTGCAGAACTGGCCCTAGCCCTCTTCACGAGAGGGCGGTTCTTTGGGCCCTCAACAATCGTCGTGGTTCGACTTCTGCTTCGGTACGAAGCCGGTCGGGCGAGTCCCCTTGGCGGTCACTCGCCCGCCACGCTTCTTCGGTCTTGGCATGGCGAGATTCTACTC
>CAZGVQ010000746.1:0-1639 GCA_964529355.1 uncultured Acidimicrobiales bacterium | reverse complement strand
GCGCCGGAGCGACCAAAAAGGAGGAAACCCCGAGTAGCCTCGCAGCTTGCGCCGCTCAACTCCTCGGGGTTTCACAGTGGTCCGAACATGCATTCATCCGGCACGACCCGGAATCCTGAAACGCTGCCGCAAGCGACATCGTCTTGATCTGTCAACTCTCCGCAACCTCGTTCGTTGTGGAGCAAATCTGAATCTTCCAGTAGATGAGCGACCTCATCTCCCTGTGACGCTCGGTCCCAAACCACCCGACGGTGACTTGTTCGTGAGTGTCAACTCGGCACAGCTTTCACAACCCGTTTCCCTCACACTTGTAGACCGACCCGTCGGTTGGTTCACGCTGGTGAGCGTCTGGTATTGATCGACTCGGAAGTCCCAGCAATCTCGAAACGTTCCCACCCGTCGGCGGTGCGGTTTGCAAATCCTGTTGGTCATTCCAATGTGCGAACTGGTAGACCCGCTTCGCTCGGCGTTGGTTGGCGGTCGTTTCTCGGCAGCAACAGTCTCCGAAGAAAGTGCTTCTGCGTTGAATCGGCCACCGCACTCCGTTGAGCTTGGCTTGTCTGGTCCGAGTGTCTTGATCAGCAGCGAGTTCTCGCTTCAGGTTTCCTCATTGCCGCTTCTGTCAGAACCGGTGTGGCCGGACCTCTCAGATTGAACCGAAGCTCGCCCCAAGAAGACCTTTCAAACCAGATCATCCATCTGCGGACCGAGGTCGTTCCGAAGGTTGAACCGTTTGCGTCTCTCGACACGGGAGACTCTTCACCCATTGAGCATCGGCCGTCAAGGTGAAACTCAATTTCCCCAGAGCAGTCCACAACCATTCTCCGAAATCCCCAGTTTGTGACGCGTTATACACAAGGTCATGCACAGAAGGGTGGATACCTGCCGGAAAATTTCGTCGGGGGTGGGGAGCGCCGCTAGCCGAGTTCGTACTCGCTGTACCCGATGGCAAATCGGTACACGGTGTCGACGTACACATCGCTGTGGTTGTACGCGAAGTAGCCCCGGCGCAACCCTTCGACGGTGTTCACACTGCCGGCGGTACGGCAGAGATAGTGGGCGGCCGACAGTGCTGCGTCATAGAGGTTATGGGGGTCGGCCACGCCGTCGCCGTCGCTGTCCAACCCGTTCCCAGCCCAGGTTGAAGGAATGAACTGCATCGGCCCAACCGCACGGTCAAAGACCGGGTCTCGGTCGAGCAGGCCGCCGTCGGTGTCGGTAATCACGGCCGTCTCGGATTCTCCGTTGAGCGGGATACCGATGATCTCCGGGAGCACCAGGCCGTCGGCCCCGACGACACTTGGCTCGGGGAGGCGGTTGAAGGTTCCGTGTCGTGTTTCGACCCTTCCAATGCCAGCGAGCATCCACCACTGCACGCCACAGCCCGGGTGAATCACCTCGCTGGCAATTGCCGCTGCGTTGTAGGCGTCGAGCACAACGACGTCGAACTCGAGCTCGGGAATGAATGCCAGGCGCCGGTTGTCGCGGACGGCGGCTTCGAGTTCGGGGATCAGCGTTGCCGATTGGAAGAGGGCGAGGGTCCAATCCTCGATGTCGTTCTGGGTCGACGTCACGGTCTGGGCGATCTGGGCGAGTGTGGTCTCGTCGCGGCTCTGATCGGCGTCGAGCCCCGAGAGTG
>CAZGVQ010000745.1:0-1642 GCA_964529355.1 uncultured Acidimicrobiales bacterium | reverse complement strand
GTTTACCGAAGAGAACATTGACCTACCAATAGATTCAGTAACAGGAATCCTAGCCAATCATCCGGAGGATCTATTTTTATTCCTTGATATAATGAACTCCACTGAACAAAAATTAAAAAGCTTCGAAAGTGTTGATTTTTCCAAGTTAAAGGTAGGTTATATGATAAGCGATAAACTATTTGAACCATCAAACTCAATTAAAAGGGGGATAATAGAGTCAATTGTATACCTTAAATTATTAGGAACTGAGGTCATAGAATTTCAACCGCCAAACGCAAATGAAGCTGAAGAGCTTTATACTAAAGTGCTATCTGCAAACAAGCTCCAAATATTTAGTGAAAATTTAAAAAATGAGAAGCCAATTGCTCTTTTAAGAGGATATTTTAGTCTAGTAGCACTGCCTAAAGTTATAAGGAAGATAATTTTCTTAATGGCTAGGGTTTTTAAACAAGGTACTTTAAGAAGAGTAATTAATTATTTTGATCAGAATTCTGGTGAGAGTATTAAACAACTAGAGAATAGAATTAGCGAATACAAAAAGAAGTATATCAATTCTCTAGACAATACAGCAATAGGCAAATTAGATGCGGTAATATGTCCAGTCTTTCCTACAGCTGCAATTCTCCATAATACAGCAGATAAAATTGGATTAGGAGGTACATATAATATCCAAAGCAATCTATTAGGTTTTCCAGCTGGTGTTGCTACAGTCACTTGTGTGAACAAGAATGATTTAACATTAAGACCAAAAAGTTTTGATTTAGTTTTTAGGACAGCAAGAAAAATCGAAAAGAAATCTGAAGGACTACCTGTAAGTGTCCAAATAATATCAAGACCATTTAATGATCATATAGTAATAGCATTAATTAATAAATTGCACAAGAATAATATCCGAGAGAATAAAGGACGAAAAGGTAACACTAGGTGATGACGGCATATCTCTTCGTTCCTCAGAGAGACGGCCGCATACCATTATTCGTTATAAGCAATTTGAAATTTTGTCTTACCCTGAAATAGGTTTACGTGTTCTAAAACAAGGACCTATGCGAAAGAAGAAAACTATCACCTCGTCTGCTTCTTCATACTCTTTTGCTCTTACACACGGACGAGATGGCCTATGTTGTACTGATACGTAACTTTTTTGATACTACACCTCCTTACATTTCTCCTCCATCCACGCTTTTAACTCCCCTTCCAAGTGTGGACACAATTTTTCTTTTACCATTTTATGATAAGCGTTTAGCCAAGCCACTTCTTTTTTAGTAAGTAGATTAAACTCAATAAGTTGTGTGTCTATAGGAAAGTAGGTTATGGTTTCAAATTCCAAAAAGCCTTCTTGCTTGGCAGGAATTGTCAACACAAGATTTTCTATTCTAATACCGTAATCATCTGTGACATAGTGACCGGGTTCGTTTGAGGTAAACATTCCAGCCTTCATTTTACTTGCCGCTCTACCTGAGATACCAGGTGCTATGCCTTGTGGTGGTTCATGTACATTAAGAAAGAAGCCTACACCATGTCCTGTGCCGTGTCCATAATTCATACCATCAGACCAGAGATGTTGACGAGCATAAGTGTCCAGCTGCCCACCCACAGTACCTTCTGGAAAGGTGGCTGTCGCTAGTCCGATATGCCCCTGAAG
>CAZGVQ010000744.1:0-1642 GCA_964529355.1 uncultured Acidimicrobiales bacterium | reverse complement strand
GGGTGGGCGACACCGACAGCGATGTCGAGGGCGCGGTGGATGCCGTCGACGGCCGCATCCGCGGCGGGGTGGACGTGACCATCGGGGGCGGCGGGCGCGAGACGGGGCTTCCAGCGGCGTCCAGCGCGAGCGAAGAGGGGGTCCTGGTGGTCACGCCGTGGGTCAACCCGCGGCGAGACCACCAGGACACCCATTTCGTTCGCGATGGACGCCGCTGGAAGCACCGTCTCGAGCTCGCAGCCCACGATGATCACGTCGACCTCGCGGCGGATGAGGTCCTCGACGGCATCGATGGCCTCATCGACATCGTTGGCGGTGTCTCGCACCAGCAGACCGACCGGGTCGCCGAGCACGCCGCCATCGGCGTTGCGAAGCTCGATTGCCGACGTGAGTTGCTCGCCGAACGAACCTTCAAGATCGCTGTTATCGCCGCTCAGGTCGGCGACAAGCCCGACGACCACCTCACCTTCGATCTCGGGAAACTCAACGGTTCCCAGAACCGTCGCAGGAGGCGCCGGATCTGCTGCATCTTCGATGATCTGCACGGCCGAACAAGCGCTGGCAATCAGCAGGAGAAGCGCCGCGACGGCACCGATTCTGAACATCGTCCCTCACGGTATCGGTGTGGGGTCGCCTTGCTGCGCACCATCAAACCAGCACTGCTAAAACCGGAAGATGGTTTCCTGGCCTCACCCCTCGTCGCGTGCTGCTGTCGACCCCTTCCGAGTCATGGAGGTCATGCGGGCCGCCGAGGAACGCGCCGCCACGGGTCACGACGTGCTTCACCTGGAGGTCGGTCAGCCGGCAACCTCGGCCCCGGCAGGCGTGCTCGAAGCGGCACACCGCGCGCTCGACGACAATGTGCTGGGCTACACCACCGCCAAAGGCCTCCCCCAGCTACGCTCTCGAATCGCGGAGCACTACGACAGCTGGTATCAGCACTCGATCGACCCGGAACAGGTCATCATCACCACAGGAGCGTCGGGCGCATTCGTCCTGGCCTTTCTGGCCGCGTTCGACGCTGGCGACCGCGTGGTGGTGCCGTCGCCCGGCTACCCCTGCTACCGCAACATGCTCGGCGCCTACGGCGTTGAGGTTGTCGACCTCCTCACCACCATCGACACCCGCTTTCAGCCAACGCCCGAGCTCCTCGAGCCGCTCCTGCCCTTCGATGGGTTGGTCGTCGCCAGTCCTTCGAACCCGGCGGGCACGATGATCGGCGGAGACGAGCTCGCCGAACTCGCCGGCTTCTGCCACGAGAACCAGGTTCGTCTTGTCTCCGATGAGATCTACCACGGCATCACCTATGGCGAAGCGGCGCACACGGCTATCGCCCATTCGACATCGGCCGTGGTGGCACAGAGTTTCTCGAAGTACTTCTCGATGACCGGCTGGCGACTCGGCTGGATCGTTGCGCCGCCCGACCTCGTGACGCCGCTTGAGCGGCTGGGCCAGAACTTCGCCATCGCCGCTCCCACCCTGTCGCAGGTGGCTGCGTGCGCCGCGTTCGATTGCCATGACGAACTCGAAGCCAACGTGGCCCGGTACCAGCAAAACCGACAGCTGCTGCTCGACGGCCTACCGAAGGCCGGCATGGACAAGCTGGCACCTGCCGATGGCGCGTTCTACGTCTACGCCGATG
>CAZGVQ010000743.1:0-1648 GCA_964529355.1 uncultured Acidimicrobiales bacterium | reverse complement strand
GCAGCGATCGACGCCGGCGCCGTTTCGGTGGACTCGCGGGTTCTCGTCAGGCGCCTCCGCGAGGCCGGCCTGCGCAAACCATCGTCCTACCAGACCTGGACCGCCGTGCTGCGCCGCGACGGCACCGACGCAGCGCAGGCCCAGGAATTGGTGGCCACCGCGCTGCGGTCGAGCGAGGCATCGCAAGTACTGCGCGACGCGTGTTCGCCACTGTGGGCCGCGATGATCGATTCGGGCGCCTCGCTTCACCAACTCCTCGTCCTCCATCGCCCCAAACAGTGGGCGGTGGCCTTCGACACCGACCCGCAGGTCGACCTCGAGCAGGTCGTCGCAGCCGGCGATGCAACGCCGCCCCACGGGGCAAACCCGGAGATGTGGATTACCCGCGGGAACCCGCGAGTCGCAATCGATGTGTTGTGGACCGCCGCGGACGACGATGCCTAGGCACAGCCGTTCGGTCGCTCAACCTGGGGCCGTCGGCCCGACCGGAATTGGGTGACCACGCCGTCGGCGTCGGTTTCCCAGATCACTCGGAACTGTTGATCGTCGGCATCCACAGGGACAAACGTGAGGAGGTTTCCGTCGCCAAAGGGACTGGCGCTGGTTTCGATCCGGCCGGGGAACAGATCGAGGATCTCCTGCTCGGTGGTTCCGATTCCGGCGCCGGAGCGGGTGGTGATGGGGCCAGAGATGATGTCGACGCGCTCGATGGTTCCCTCGGTCACCATGAAGCCCACACCATCGGGGCCACCCACTGGCCGCACGTAGTGGCAGGCCCGGTCAGCGACGCCTTCGGGGACGAGGCACGACGACGACGCCTCGGATGCGGCATTGACGGTCATCCCAAAGAGGATCTCGTCGAGGCCCACGGTGCTGACCGACGAGTTGTTGTCGAGCAACCCGGCGGGGCATTCGTCGGTGGCCGCGGGGGCTGCTGACGCAAAGAACGGCACGCGCGTGAGTTGGGTCACCGGAGGTGCTTCAGTCACCACTACGGTTTCGGCCGGAGCCGCGACGGAGGTCTCGGGTACCACAAGCACTTCATTCCCGTCGTTGCTTGAGCACCCACTGAGGATCAGAAGGAAGAGGCCCGCCGCCACCTTGAATGCAAAGAGCGGTCGTATAGTCACGCTTTGATGTTAGGACAGCACACCGGGTCATGAACAGATCGCACAGAATTCTCGCCACCACGATCGCCGCGGTTCTCGCGCTGATCCTGGTGACGTTTCAGATCTCTCAGGACCGCGAACAGGCGCGGAACGAAACGTCGACGGACAGTCTCGAAGCCACCATCGCGCCCACCACTTCTTCGCCCACCCCAACAACAACCAGCACCACCACCACAACGTCGACGACCACCACCACGACAACCAGCACCACCACCACAACGCTTGCGCCCACCGACTGCGTCGCGGGATGGACAACCGAGCAGAAGGCCGGACAGCTCATCATGGCCCTGGCGCAGCCCGGAGCGCTCGGCGCGGCCGCCGAACTCGCAGCCGACGGATGGTTGGGCGCCGTTGGTTTGCTCGGACAGCCGGGTGCCAACCTGCCCGAGCAACTCGCCGCCATTCAGGAAGGCGCGGCTCTGCCGGTAACCATCGCCGTCGATGAAGAGGGCGGCAACGTGCAACGCCTGGTGCAGTTG
>CAZGVQ010000742.1:0-1651 GCA_964529355.1 uncultured Acidimicrobiales bacterium | reverse complement strand
ACCTTCGGCTCGATCTGGGTCCAGCGATCGAGCACCGCACGCACACCGAACTCGGGGGCACACGACGACCAGATCGCGCCAAGCGAGGCGGTCGCCAGGAAGGCAACGAGCGTTTCGGGCACGTTGGGCAGGTAGGCGCCGACGCGGTCGCCCGGGCCGACGCCCATGGTGCGCAGGGCCGCGGCAGCCCTTCGCACCAGCTCACGAAGCTCCTGCATCGTCAATTGCTGATCGGCGCGGGTCTGCGATGCGCTGATGACCGCAACGTCACCGTCGGCCAGACCGTTGCCCCGCAACACGTGCTCGGCGTAGTTGATCGAGGTGCCAGCAAACCATGATGCCTTGCCGGCGTCGTCCATCCCGAGCACCTCGGTGACCGGCGCATCCGAGAGCACATCGAACTCATCCCACACTTCGCGCCAGAACGCTTCGGTGTTCTCAACCGACCAACGCCAGAGCGCCTCGTAGTCGCCGACGGCCGGTGCGCACACCCGGCTGGCAAACCGACCGAGCCTCGATGTTTCCCAGGCGTCGGCCGGGGGTGACCACAAGAGATCGTCCATCGCCACAGTCTTCCCGGCGATCTCGATCGGCGCCATATGGACAGCAGGACTATCTTCGACAGTGATGATCGTGAGACGAATTCGGTTGCTGGTTACCGTCGGCGTCCTCGTGGCGCTGGCCGCGCCGCTTCTCGTCAACCGCGATGGTCTCCCGCTTTCGACCTATCCCATGTACGCCCACACCCGAGGCAGCGAGGTTGCGCTGGTTCGGGTGGTTGCGCTCGACGCGCAGGGTGACGAGGTGGCCCTTTCGATTCGAAGCATCGCCGACACACGCGATCCCCTGGTCGCGCAGTCGGCTCTCAACACCGCGGTTGCCGAGGGAAGGACCAGCGGGTTGTGCGGTGAGGTCGCCGAACGGGCACCGGCGACGGTGGCCCAGGTACAGGTGGTGCGCGAACGTCACGATGTCGTGGCCCAGGCCACTGGTGAACCCTCATTGCTCGGCACTGCCGACGTCCTAGCTACCTGCGAGGCACCGTGACCCGCTGGCTTCTTGGCCCTGGTCCGGCGCAGCGCTTGGCGGCCCTTCGGATTCTCACGGGCGGGTTCGTGCTGGTCTACCTGCTGGTCGCCGTATCGGAGTTCGCACGGCTGACCCGCCAAAGCGCGCAGAGCTTCGAGCCCATCGGCCTTGCCGGGGTGCTCGATCGGCCCTTGGACGCCGGCCCTTTCTGGGTGCTCTACCTCGCAACGCTGGCAGTCGGCGTTGCCTTCACCGCCGGTTGGCGCTTCCGCTTCAGCGGCCCAGCCTTTGCCCTGCTGGTGCTCCTGCTCACCAGCTACCACAGCTCCTTTGGCCAGCTGCTCCACTTCGAGCATCTCTTCACACTGCACCTTCTCGTGCTGGGCTTCAGCCCCGCCGCCGACGCCTGGTCATTCAGCGGTTCGACCGACGCGCCCGAACCTCATGTGCGCTACGGGTGGCCGGTACGCCTTATGGCGCTCATGACCGTCGCCACCTATGTCATTGCTGCGATCACTAAACTTCGCGTGTCGGGCCTCGAATGGATCGACGACACCACCATCACCAACCACGTGGCCTACTCGGCCACCCGACTCGATCTGCTCGGTTCGCGTACCCCGCC
>CAZGVQ010000741.1:0-1661 GCA_964529355.1 uncultured Acidimicrobiales bacterium | reverse complement strand
AACGTAGAGGGTCTGTCGTTGCAGTCCGGCGGGACTCACGGCGGCCACGGTTTGTTCGCTGTGCCGAGCTCGTTCGAAGGCATCGGCAGTATCGAAGCTGGTGCGCTTGGTCTCCTTGAGGTCGATGAAGACGGGACCTTTGGCGGCATCACCGTGTGGCAAGGAAGACCCGGGGTTCCTGGCCTGGACGAGGACGGCGACCGGTTCGGTGGCGCACTTGCGTGGGGTGACCTTGATGGCAATGGCGTGTCTGATCTGATCGTGGGATCACCGCTCGAAGATGTTGGTCCACTCACTGATGCTGGCGCAATAACTGTTCTCTACGATGCGGCCACGCGTGACTTCAGCCGCGCGCAGCTCTTTCACCAAGGTTCGCCCGGCGTGGCTGGCGCGAACGAAGCTGACGATTTGTGGGGCCACAGCATTGCGGCGGGCGACGTCAACGGTGACGGATTTGACGATCTCATGGTCGGCGCACCTGGCGAAGACATCGGAACGATCGCCGACGCCGGCGCAGTCACCTTGCTCTTTGGCGGGCCAACCGGCCTCACCGGAACCGACTCCCAGCTCTATCACCAAGGAAGCCCAGGCATGCCTGGTGTCAACGAAGCTGGCGACCAGCTCGGCTTTTCTGTTGCCATCACCGGCGGGGTTAGTGGCATCACCATGACCGCAGCCGCGGGTGCGCCGGGCGAAGACATTTCTGGCGTCAGCAACACTGGCGCAGTCACGGTTTTCAAGACCGAGCGTGACGGTGGCCTGCTTCCGCAACCTCCGCTTTTGTTCCTCGGGGCGTCCGAATCGGGTGTGCGGCCCGATATCGCCTTCGGACTGCAACCCGACGGTTTGTTTGGGTACACGTTGGAGGCGGACCCAAGCTCCATCGCAATGCTGATTGCCTCGCCGTTCGTCGATATCGGCGGCGTCGTCGATTCCGGCCTCGTCATCATTTACCAGCCATCGGCGCCTACCCCGCTTGCGGGCAACCTGTTCCTTACCGACTTTGGGCCCGGCGCCCGCTACGGCTTCTCGGTTGATCTCAAGCAGACACCAAGCAATCGCTTTCTGATTACCTCCGGCGTCCCCGGAGCAACGGTGAACGGCCAAGTCGATGCAGGCGCGATCTCCGTCTTCAGCCCGGCTGGCAACTTCGTATTCACCCAAGACGATGTGAACATCCCTGGTGTCGCTGAGGCTGAAGACCAGTTTGGTTATTACGTCGATGGCCTCGACGACGGCACCATCTTTGCCTCAGCCCCCGGCGAAGACATCGGATTACGGTCGAACGTGGGTGCTGCGACGGTCTTGTTTACCACCGGCCTCAACGACGAGCCCGGCAACGTCTCTGCCTTCACGATTCATCAGGACACCCCGGGTGTCGCCGGTGTAGGTGAATTTGGCGACCAGTGGGGCAGCTAGTTCGGTAGGGATCCAAAACCCACAAATCTGCGACCTGCCACTCGGTTCGGAGCGGAAGTGTCGCAGATTTGAAGAGATTGAGTGGTCGGGACCGGCGTCGATCCGGTGACCTACCGCTTTTCAGGCGGTCGCTCTGCCAACTGAGCTACCCGACCCCCGATGCTGACCGAAGTCAGCTTCGAATGGTTTGCGGTCCTGACGAGATTTGAACTCGCGACCTCCGCCTTGACAGGGCGGCGTGC
>CAZGVQ010000740.1:0-1662 GCA_964529355.1 uncultured Acidimicrobiales bacterium | reverse complement strand
GCTTCGTTCTGCCGCCGGTCTATGCCGGCCACGCCGTCGTCGAGGACACCAAGGCCGACCTCCTCTACGTGTTGGGCCTCCTCCTCGAGCTCGGCGTCGAAGAGGTCGCCGGGCACAACATCGTTGGGTCAATGCAGAGCATCCTGGCTTCGCTTGAGCCCTCGCGTGTCGAGGGCTTCTACAGCTATCGAACCGGCGAGTCGGTGCTACGCATGGGTGGGCTGGCCGCCGTTCCCGAGGCCCTCCGGTCTCCGGTTCTTGCGGCGGTCGATTCGCCGCAGATTCTGGCGATGCTCGATGACCCCGACACGATCCCGCCCAACTTCGCGATCGTCGCGACCCGGTGCCTCCGAGCGCTTGCAGCGCTCGACCCCGAACGAAGCCGCACCGACCTCGACGCGCTGCTCGAGCGGGTTCGTTCGATGTTCAGCTCGTCGAGCAACGGATGGATTGACGATGGCATGGGCTCATGGGTGCACTACGACATCTACACGCCCGACATGTACCTGTTCGCCGAGCCGCTCATCGGCGAACTCGGCGACGACTGGTCCACCGGGCTCGCCAAGGTCCTCGATGATCTCGACCACATCGCCCAGCCGGGCGGCTCCATCGTCTGGGGCCGGTCGATCGGGGCGCTTGGCATGGCCATCACGGTCGAACTCGCCGGCATGTCGGTAGGCCGCGACATCGGCGACGCACAGCACCGTTGGCTTACCCGAGGGGCCGAGACCCTCGACGACCTTCTCGCCTGGTTCCCCAACGGCGTCATCGCCGCACACCAGCACCGCGCTCCGATGTTTTATCGCGGCACGTCGCGTCGACTTCAGATGACCTTGGACATCTACGGAAAGCTGCTGCTCGCCGCACTCGAGCTTCGACGCCGGCCCGACGTTCGCAGTGCAGAACCCGGCACCGCATGGGCACCGGCCGAGCGGTTCATCAAACTCTCCGATGATTTTGCCTCCGCCACCCTCTGGTCACACCGGTCGCGCGGTTTCCCGTTCGTTCTTCCCACCGTCTTCGGCTTTTCCGCCGACTACGGGCCGTCGCCTCGCAGCCCGGGCCTTCTCGAACAACCCACCTCCGGACACCCGGTCATGGTCCCGGTCATCACTCCGCTGAGCCAACCGGAGATCTCCGGGTCGAGCGACAAGCCGCTGATGCCAGCGGGCCTACCCACCTCGGTCGACCACGAGCCCGGTGCGCTCACCATCAGCCACCAAGGTTGGGCCGAGGCCGGGTCCGACGAGGCCATCGTTGCCGGCACAAGGACAGCCAGCTACCGGGTGGAGGGCCGGACACTGACGGTCGAGGAAACCCTGGAGTTCGACGATGCACAATCTCTGCCCGGACCACTCACCGTCACCATCGCCGAGACCGAGACCCGACCCCTCGACGTGACGGTCGATGGCGCCGTACAGCGAACCATCGACACCAGCGGGCTCGCCGAGTGGCGCAGCTTCTGGGGCGAGCTGCCCAGGGTGCACCAGATCGAGATCGAACCCGCCAACCGGGTGAGCTTCGGATGGAGCGTCACGCCGCGAATGCGGGTGGGAAGCACGATCCGAGGTCATCAGTACGATGCCTCGCTCTATGAACCACTCGATGGCCGGGTGGTTGCGAGTCTGCTCCCGGCTCCCGACGACGCGCTCATTCGTCGAC
>CAZGVQ010000739.1:0-1672 GCA_964529355.1 uncultured Acidimicrobiales bacterium | reverse complement strand
GGGGCGAAGATCTGAGGCCATCTTAACGACGGTGAAATTTCGGCCCGGCAAGCAAGAGGGCGCTGGTTGCCATTGGTGGCCGGCGAGCCACGAAATGCAGTCGGCCGCAGTCGCCTACTCGAAGCCGCACTCCACTTGCGGGTTCAGGTGATGGTGGTGCCGTTGGGGCGGGTGGTGGTCCAGGTGCCGTCGGGTTCGCGTTTTACTCGGTGGCCGGTTCGTTGTTTCCATTGGTTGTGGAATTTGCAGGCTGGGGTGGCGTTGGTTTGGTTGGTGGGTCCGGCTCGGGCGGCCCATTCTCGGGTGTGGTCGACTTCGAGGTGGGGGCCTTTGCGGTTGCAGCTGGGGTGGAAGCACTCGGTGGATGACAGCCACACCGCCATCCTGGATGATCCGGTGAACAGCCGTTTTCGTCGTCCGAGGTCGATCACTACCGAGTCGGAGCCGACGACCGTTCTGCGGATGTGTCCGGTGAGCGCGGCGATGGTGGCGTCGACCGGGTTGACCGGATGCCCACCGAGGGTCTGACACACAAACCCATCCGTCGGATCGACCGGATCAGCTAGATCGGTGTCGGTTGATTCGGCCTCACTCAGGTCTGAGTCTTCCGACGGTTCACCGCTGTCGAACAGGTCGAGTTCGCCGTCGTGTCCGAGGAGTCGGGCGAGGGTGGTTTCGAAGGTGGCGGCGTTGAGGACGATGTTGGTGACGATGCCGGGCCGTTTGGCGTCGGCTGGGGTGGCGGCAGCGTCTTTGGCCATGGCTTCGAAGGCATCCCACCGCCGTTGCGCTGACGTCCTCGGCAAATGCTTCTCCCGCGCGTCCTCGCCGTGTTCTTCTTTGGCGGCGTCCCAGTCGTCGGCCAACTCGGCACGAACATAGGCGGCCAGAATTTCTTCGACTTCGGCGCCGGCCAGAGAGGGGCCGAGGCCGTTGATGGCCCAGTTGCCGTCGAAGTCCTGAGTCATGGAGAAGCGCCGGTTGCGGTGGCCTTTCTCGCTGGCCTGTTCGGTGCCGTCCTGATCAACAATCCGCACCCAATCGGCCACGAACCCATCGAACCAGGCCGACGTTTGCGCCTTCGCATGCTCGAGGAACAGTTCTTCGGAAGCGATCAGCTGTTCGCGTACCCGCACGTTCGAATGGGCGATGGCCATCCGGTTCACCTGGGCGGTGCCCACCTGGCCGGCGGCGTAGGCATCGGCGAAACCGGGCAAATCCGACAGAGCGTTGGCACACCGAGCCAACACCGCAGCATCACGGGTGGTCAGGTCGGCCTGATGACGCACAAACGCCCGCACCGACGTATGACCGTCATGAGCATGAACACCGGTAGCCGAGATGTTGTTGAACACCTCCACCCGAACCGCATCCAACTGGCGAGCCACCCGCTCCACCTCACGCACCAAACCCTGAGCCTCGACGACCGACGCCGGTTCCAAACCGGTAGCCCGCAACTTCTCGATCCCCTCGACAATCACCTCGACCGCCTCAACAACACCGGCCGGAGCCACAGGCTCCACCCGACCCCGACGGCTACGCAGAGCAGCATCAGCCGCAACCTCAAACCCAGCCAACACAGAAGGCGACTCCAGCACGGGCTCGGCTGAGTCCGCTCCATCGGCGCCCGGATCATCTTCCGGAAACTCGCCACCCACCGCCAACGAACACA
>CAZGVQ010000738.1:0-1692 GCA_964529355.1 uncultured Acidimicrobiales bacterium | reverse complement strand
GGTTCACCGTGGTCACGTCCTCTCCGAGATTGTCTCGGAGGTAGGTGAACACCTCGCGAACCGATTCGAGGCGGATTCCGCTATCGAGGAGGTTCTTGATGACCTTGAGTTCGAGAAGGTCGCGATAGGAGTACTGGCGGCGACTTCCGCTGCCCACGGCCTTGGCGATACTCGGCGAGATCAGGTCGGTCCGAGCCCAATAATCGAGCTGGCGATACGTGATCCCAACGATTTCCGCCGTCTTTTTGCCGCTGAAACCAGCGTTCTTGAATGACACTTGCGAGTCCCCATCTTTGGCCAATGGTCGCCATTGGCTAGTAACACCGGCGAAATTACGCCGGTGTGAGCAGTTTAGGGCGCGCCGCGCGCGCCAACAACCATGCTGTCGTTTCCGCTGCTCAGGTCAGGACGAGAAGTCTTCGGGGTTGATGTCTTCGATGAACTGCCGGAACTCTTCGACCACTTCTTCATGGTCGGCGCCATCTTCGCCGTCTCCCTCATCCTCCGGTAGCTCGGGTTCGGGCACATAGCCGGCCTCGTCGAGCACATCGTCGGAGGCAAACACCGGAGCGCCCGAACGAACCGCGATGGCGATGGCATCAGAGGGTCGACTCGAGACCGTCCAGGTGTCGTCGTTTCTCCGGAGCTGAAGGTCAGCAAAGAAGGTTCGGTTGTTGAGTTCGGTGATCACCACGCGCTCTACCGTCAACTCCACCTGTTCAAGGATGTTGCGCATGAGGTCGTGGGTCATCGGACGGGGCGTCGAGGTGCCCTGGAGCGCCAACGAAATCGAGCTGGCCTCGGGACCTCCGATGAATATCGGCAGCAACCGCTCGTCGCCCGCCCGCTCCTTCAACAACACGATGGGAGTGTTGGTGGGGAGCTCAACCCGCACGTCAAGGATTTCCATTTCCTGCATCACCCGAAGCATATCGGGCTGCCCCTACTGAGGAAGAACACCCCGAAGGCTTTGTCGAAGCATCGCCGACCGCAGCTCGGACCCCAGAGCGGTGAGGTCGTGCAGCGTCTCGCTAACCTCGGCGCGATTCTCGGCAGATCCGGCCTTCAACCGAGGGGTTGCCAGCTGCTCAAACACATCGGCCTCGCGGTCAGCGGCGAGCTTGTACATGCGGAGGTGCCGCGGTTCGAGACCACGGGCCAGAAACGCTGCGGCGAGTTTGGCGACGATCAACGCTTCGTCGTCATAGATCTGTGTGCTGCCCGCCGAACGACTCGAGAGCATCCCAAACTTCTCCAGCTGGTCAATCGCAGCCCGATCGAGCGAGGACGCCGTGGCCAGCTCGTCAGGGGTCATGCTGACCGAAGCCAGGTTTGCCGAGCGGGTCATTCCGGCAGGAGAACCGTCGTCCAGGCCTTCGGCCATCGCGGTCGGGTCTGAACCCAGGCCGGCAACCGGGCCTGAAGCGGCGGGCACCGGTGGGGGCTGGCCGCCGCCTTCGGCCAGCTTCTCCCGAATCACCTTGAGGGGCAGAAAGTGGTCGCGTTGTTGCTCGAGTATCCACTGGAGCTTCGAGATGTCGCGGTCGTAGAACTTGCGGTAGCCCGATGGGGTGCGTTCGGGGTCGAGCAGGCCCTGACTCTCAAGAAACCGAATCTTGGAGATCGTGATGTCGGGAAAGTCCGTCTGGAGCAAGGTGAGAACTTCGCCAATCGACCGATGCGGCTGAGAGG
>CAZGVQ010000737.1:0-1693 GCA_964529355.1 uncultured Acidimicrobiales bacterium | reverse complement strand
CGATCCGTCCAACAAATCTTCCACCGTGCCTTCGGCGTCGGAGTGGGCGCTGGCCGATCAGGCGATGCCCACGCTGTTTCCCGGCAACGTGCAGGAGGTTCTCGACTTCGGCCGATTCGGTTACGAACTGTCGCGCTTCAGCGGGGCGTGGGTGGCGCTGAAGTTGGTGACCAACGTGGCCGATGGCTACGCCACCGTCGACCCTGACCCGCAACGGATTTCCATCTTGCCCACCACCTACGAGGTCGACGGCGCACCGTGGCGGCCAACCCAATCCGATCACCTCCTCGGCGCCATGTCGCTCACCCTCGAAGCCGAGTTGTTCACTCACCGGCTCGCGGCAGCGAAGGCGTTTGTGGCGGCGCAGGGACTCGACCGCACCACGGGCGCGCAAGGGGCAGCCAAGCTCGGCATCGTTGCGGCCGGCACCAACTACTACGAAACCATCGACGCACTAAGCCGCCTCGGCCTCACGTCGGCAATGCTCGTCGACCTGGGCATCAAGATCTACAAGCCGGCGATGATCTGGCCGCTTGAACCAACTGGCCTTACCGCGTTTGCCACCGACGTCGATGAGATCCTGGTAATCGAAGAGAAGCGGGCGTTCATCGAGACCCAGGTACGCGACATCCTCTACGGACGATCCGACGCGCCGCGGGTGCTGGGCAAAACCGACGAGGAAGGCCGACCGCTGGTGAAGATGGGTGGCGCACTGGTGAGCGACAACCTCCTTGCGCCGTTGCGCGACCGGCTGAACCGCGTCGTTCCCGGTGGCACCCTCACCGCCGAACGTGAGCGTATCCCGGTGACGATTTCCGGTGCGGGTTCTCAGGATGATGCCGACCTGCCCGGTCGCACCCCGCACTTCTGCTCGGGATGTCCCCACAACCGGTCGACGGTGGTGCCCGAGGGCTCCAAGGCCGGTGGCGGAATCGGCTGTCACGGCATGACCCTCAACATGGACCGCGACACCGTCGGCATCACCCACATGGGCGCCGAGGGTGCGCAGTGGGTGGGCATGGAACCTTTCATCGACGAGAATCACCGGTTCCAGAACCTTGGCGACGGCACCTTCGCCCACTCGGGTTCGCTCGCTGTTCGTCAGGCGATCTCCGCCGGAACGAACGTGACCTACAAGATTCTGTACAACGGCACGGTGGCGATGACCGGTGGCCAGGATGCGGCCGGCGACATGCCCGTGCCGCAGCTCACCCGGTGGCTAGAAGCCGAAGGTGTTACCCGGTCGGTGGTGGTCGCAGCCGAGCCCGACCGGTTCCCCGACGACGCCGACTGGGCGGCCAACACCCGCGTTGAACCGCGCGACCGTCTCGACGACGTGCAGCTCGAACTGCGCGATATCGCTGGCACCACCGTGCTCATCTACGACCAGGTTTGTGCCGCCGAACTTCGGCGCGGTCGCAAACGCGGCACGATGGTCACCCCCACCACCCGGGTGATGATCGATCAGGCCATCTGTGAAGGCTGCGGGCACTGCGGCGAGGTGTCGAACTGCGCCAGCGTGCACCCGGTGATGACACCATTCGGTCGCAAAACCCAGATCCACCAGGAATCGTGCAATTTCGACCTCACGTGCCTCGAAGGAAACTGTCCGGCGTTCATCTCGGTCGAGGTCGACCCCACCTTCCGGCCCGACAAGGCCACCCAGCCCATCCCACCGGGCGAACTCCCACCC
>CAZGVQ010000736.1:0-1698 GCA_964529355.1 uncultured Acidimicrobiales bacterium | reverse complement strand
CTCGACGGCGCGGTTGCCCGATGTGGACTCGAAAATCGTCTGAAACACCAGAGGGCCAAAGACGCCTTCTTCGACGACTTCACCATCGGCAGGAGGAGGTTCGACGAACTCAAGCGGATCGAGAGTTGTGTATCGCTCGGGGCGGAGCACCTGCTCGCTGGTGGTTGGCGGGTCGACCAGCGCTTCGTTGATGCGGTCCTGGCCGCCCTCTTCCTCGAGCACGTCCACGAGAACCTCGCCAAGGTTGTACGGAGCCAACTGAAGGTTGATGTACTCGAAGGTGATGACGTCGAAGTCGAGACTCAGCGACTGGCCGAGTTCGAGCTCTTCGAGCGCCAACTGGGCCAGTTCGTCAGCGGAGAGGGTGTCTTTGTACGCGTTCTCGACGCGGCGGGCATTGCCCTCGACAATCGCGGTGAATCCGGTGGAGATCTCATCATCGCGGTCGTCGTACTCGGGACGATCGAGGTCGAAATGTTGGTCATCGAGAGCGTGGACCAACTCGTGAACGATGATGGTCTTGACCAGAACGTTCACCTCGCCGCCGCGCACCACCAGTTCGCCGTCTTCGGGGTTGTAGAAGCCGAGAACGCCAGCGGAACCAAAAGCACGGGTTGCGTCGAGCAGGGTGACGCCGTCGGGGAGAATGCCCAGAGCCTGGTTGATGCCGGTGAACAACTCGAGCTCTTCGGCGTCTTCCTCTTCCGCCTCGTCGATCAGGGTGTTGTAGCGATCGACAAAGGCATCGTCGTCGAGGCGACGCACCGTGGCGGGCTCGATGAACTCCAGCTCGCGTTCGGCCTCGACGAAGGCGCTCAGCTCCTCGACGAGGGCCTCGAAGTCCTCGTCGGCGCTTGGAGGAGCGGCGTCCTCGGCGTCATCCTGGTCGGCATCTTCCTGTTCGGCATCGTTGCCGTCGTCAGCGTCGGGAGGGATCGAGTCGTCAGCGTCGTCGGTCCCACCACTCCCATCGGCGCCATCTGTACCGCCGGTGTCAGCTTCTCCAGAATCATCACCGGTGGTGAAAGCCGGCGAGTTGTCTGCCGCGACGCTCCACAGCAACAGCGCCAACAGCGCGGCCGCGAGCGCCGTACCAACCCCGGCGAGGGCCAGCTTTCGTCTGCTCGGCCGTCCGCCAACAGAGCCGCCGGAACCTCCTGGGACTCCGGTGGGCTGGGGGCTGATCGGTGCCCAAGGTTCAGTCATGACACCTTCAGAGTATCGGTGTCAGATTCCAAAGCGGGATCGGCTCACCGGCTAATAGGCCTTAGATCGCGTCGAGCGCGGTCTGAAGATCGTGCACCAGATCGGTCGCGGATTCGATGCCCACCGACAGGCGGAGAAGCGAGTCGGGAACCTCGAGCGCAGAACCGGCCGCCGACAGATGGGTCATGGCACCGGGGTGCTCGATGAGCGACTCGACGGCGCCTAGAGACTCAGCGAGGGTAAAGACCGTCGTCGACTTCGCCATCTCCATCGCAGCGTCGAGACCGGCGGCCAACTCGAAGGACACCATGGCGCCGTATCGACTCATTTGACGGGTGGCGATCTCGTGGCCGGGATGATCGGCCAGGCCCGGATACCGAACCCGCGAAACCGCGGGATGAGCTTGGAGCAGCTCGACGATCTGTTCGGCGTTGTCGGTAGCGCGATCCATCCGGACGGCGAGGGTCTTGATGCCCCGTAGCGTCAGGAAGC
>CAZGVQ010000735.1:0-1702 GCA_964529355.1 uncultured Acidimicrobiales bacterium | reverse complement strand
ACGTGCGACAGGTCAATGTCGACTCGGCGGGCACCGGCGTGTCGGAGTTCCAGTTGGCCGCCGTAACCGATGAGGTGGTGGCCGAACTTCGTGGTCGGGTGGTCGGCGCCGACAAGGCCGGCACCGCCGCTCCCCCATCGCCAGCCGCACCGTTCGCAGGTCCGCCGCTTGGCCCGCCGGGCATGGGCGCGCCGACGCCGGGCACGGGCACCTTCGGCCCACCAGCGCCCGGCCCAGCGGGTCCCCTGGGCCCGCCGCAGGGCGCTATCCCCGTGCCGGCCGAAGATCGACGAACCATCGTGCTTCGCCACGAGTTCGCTGACCTGGTGCAATTGGCGATATCGAGACCAAGCCCGCAGGTCATCATTGGTCTTCTCGCGCTGGGTGGTTTCGGACTCGGCGGCGTCGTCGAACGATTTCTCACCGAGAACATCACCGGTGTCGTCGGTGCGGTCATCCTCGTCATCGTCATCATCATCCTGGCCATCGCAGTACTGATCATCGGCACCATGATCCGCGAGTTCCAGCTCACGGTCTGGCGAAGCCAGGAGGGTCTGCGGCTTACCGCCGGACTTCTCAACAAGAGGGAACGTCTGGCACGAACCGAGCGGGTGCAGGTCGTACGACAGCAGAGCAACTTCGTCGAACGACGATTCGGGCGGACGTCGATGTTTCTTCCCCAGGCATCATCGGTGCAGGCCGGGGCGGCGACTTCGGCAACCCAGTTTTCGATTCCCGGTGCCCCCACCGCGAAGGCCGACGACATCGCCAACCTGTTTCTCGCAGCGGATCGCCCAGAGCCGCAGCACCCGATCGACCGACGAATCGTCTGGCGAAAGACCCTTCTCGAAGGCATTCTCCCTGCAGTGTTTCTGTTGATTTGCGCCGCATCGGTGTACGCGGTGGAAGAGGCGAGCAACTGGATCGTGCTCCCCCTTGTAATTGGTGCGGTGTTCCTCGTGGCACAGGCTCGGGTCGCAGCGGTGCTTTTTCATAAGCGGTGGAGCTGGAACCTCGCCGAAGGTCACGTGGTGATCCAGCGTGGTTTCCTGACCATCGACCGCACCGAGGCTGCGCTTCGGAAGGTGCAGTCGGTGCGGATTCGCCAGGGGTTCTGGCAACGCAGGAAGCAGCTTGCGTCGGTGCACCTGGGCACCGCGGGCGGTTCGATCACCATTCCGCACATTCCGATCGACACGGCCCGGGACCTTCGCGACCGGGTCCTCTTTCTGGTCGAGACCGACATCGGTGCGTGGATGTAGCAGACTCAGCAGGTGATCGACCTCCGCTCTGACACCGTCTCGAAACCAACCGACGCCATGCGCGACGCCATCGCCACCGCCGAGGTAGGCGACGACGTCTACGGCGACGACCCCACGGTCAACAGCCTCGAGTCATTCGCCGCCGACCTTCTTGGCAAACCGGCCGCGATGTTCGTACCAAGCGGCACCCAGAGCAACCTTTGTGGGCTCATGGCTCACTGCCAGAGGGGCGACGAGTACATCGTCGGCGATCACGCCCACACCTATTCCTACGAAGCAGGTGGCGCCGCAGTCCTGGGCAGTATTCAGCCTCAGCCGGTGCGAATGCTCGAGTCGGGCATGATCGACCTCGACCACGTGCGTTCGGTCATCAAGCCCGACGACCACCACTTTGCGCGCAGTCGGTTGCTCTGCGTCGAGAACACCACCGACGGAAAGGC
>CAZGVQ010000734.1:0-1709 GCA_964529355.1 uncultured Acidimicrobiales bacterium | reverse complement strand
GCCAGAAGTCCCTCGGGTGGTTCAGCGCTCATCGGGTCTCACACTAAGGGTTGTCGTCGAAGATGCCGATGTTTTTGCTACATGGCGACCTCTGCATCAGCTCCTTCTTCAGCCGCGAACTCGGTCCGTGCGACCGATCGGATTCCGGCGCCGGTTCCCCCTTCGGCCGACCTGCTCGCGCTCGTGCGCGCCTCGTTCCGAGGAGCACCCCATCCGGTGATCGTTTTCAACGAGAACCTCCGGATCCTCACGGCGAACCCGGCGGCCGCCTCAATGCTGCAGTGCACGGTCGGCGAGGCCACCGGTCGTCCCCTCTTTGCCAATCTAAAAAACCTGGACCCCGACCACCTGAACCTGCTGAGCGAACTCCTGCGAGGAGAACGCGACAGTCTCGAGATCGACCTCGATCCCGGCGAAGTGGCGGTCATCACCGGGGTAACCGATCCGAGAGCGGCCGGACATCTGCTTCTCCAACCCCTCGACCACCCCGACAAGAAGCTGTTCGCCGTCCATATCACCGAGACCAGCGAACGCCGGGCAACCGAGGCGGCTTACCAGCGGTCGCTTCGACTCGAATCGCTCCTCAGCTCGATCAGCGCGGACTTCCTCGACACACGATGGGAGTCGGTCAACGACGACATCCGTCGGGCGATGGGCCGCCTCGGTCGGGTTCTCGGCCTGGTTCGTCTTCAGATTCGCGAGACCTCAGCCGCCACCACCACCTCGAACCTCATTGTCGAGTGGGCGGCGCCCGGGTTTGCCGAGAGCGACCCGGACACCCACTCGTTCTCGTTCCCGGCGACGAAATCGGGAACCGCGACAACACCCACGACCGAACTGGTCTTGCCCGAGGTGTTCCACACCGTGACCCCGGTGTCGGGCAGCGCACCCGAACTTGGTCTCAGCCGAGCGCTCTACGACGCAGCACCCGATGATTCGGTGCTCGTGGCTCCGGTGGCGATCGGACGACATCAGGTCGGAGCGGTTGTTGCTCAGCGCGAAGGGATGTCGAGGTGGTCGGTCGACGAGACCCACGCGCTCTCCACGTTCGGCAACCTGGTCATGCAACTGCGCAGTCGCAGCATCGTCGAGGCAGCAAGCCGGCAACGACTGAGTGTCGAGGATCTGGTGCGACGGGTCGCCACCGACCTCATCGACGTAACACCTGAGCATGCACGCGAAACCATCGAGTCGGCCTTGGCGCAGCTCGGCGAATTCTTCGACGTCCGACGCGTGATGCGGTGGCGCTTTGAACCCGATGGCACCAAGATCACCGCAACCGAAGCCTGGAGCGGCGACGCCGTTGAGGGAATCGGGCTGCGACCTCGCGAGCTCACCGTCGACCGCAACCCGCAGCTGGGTGAGGTCATCGCCCTCTTTGAGCCGGTCGGACATCTTCTCGACAGCGAGCAGCTGTTTGCCGACGACCCCGAACGGCTCCCCGAAGGCTCCTACCTTCTCGTGCCACTGGTTACCGGCGGTGTCACCACCGGCGGCCTGGTGTTCGAACGCCAGCGCGGCGTTGCCTGGCACGAGCTCGAAATCCGTGCCCTCGAAACCGTCGCCGCCCTCGTCGGTCAGCTCGATGCCCGAGTCGAGGCCGAGCGCTATCTCAGCTCATCGTTCACCCAAGCGCCGGTCGGCATTCTTCTGACCGACGACACCAACCGCGTGGTGGCCACCAACCCCGCCTTCGCCCGCTTCCTCGG
>CAZGVQ010000733.1:0-1737 GCA_964529355.1 uncultured Acidimicrobiales bacterium | reverse complement strand
CTTTGACTCTCAAAATACCTCTTTCAAACGACAAAATTGATGAGCTCAAACGCAAGGGTCAAATATTTGAATTCGCGAAAAAGTATGTCAAAGAAGGCTTGAAGCTAAGTGATTTCATTATGGAAAAGCAGGAGCGTAGACAGCTGATCAAATCTTCTCGTATTCAACTCAATTAAGTTTCCTCATATTTGCAATCTAATTGTTTTTCGAATGTTTGTTTCATTACTAAAGGAAATTCTCGTATGAGAAGCTCTCAGTTTTGGGCCGATGCCCTCTCTGATACGGAAAAGTCAATAGATTACCAAAGGTTTAAAGGAATCTTCCACCGGCCTTTGGCACACTCAGATTCTCTGCTGACACGGATTAATGGCTTGAATAATCGCATCGTAATGTGTACCCAACACTTCATGCGGTTCTTCCTAAGCAAACCAAGAGGTTTTTAAGGAGAAATTCTTAAGCCCCGCCCATGAGACTGATGGCTGTTAAGAGCGCGCCACCCTTTTTCAAAATATCTGACATATCGTTGCCGTCATCTCCCTTTGATTCCTCGAAGAGCGGTCTGTCTGGTTTCGAATCCTCAAAAGTAAATCGCGAACGATTTGAGCGACGAAAACGCCGGCGTTGTGCCCTTGATAGCTCAAGCCGTTTCATCGTAACCAAGTGCAACTCTAAATTTTGAAGGGTTCTTTTCGAAGGCATTTTCAATGCAAAGGCCCCCGAAGCCAAACCACCAAGTCCAGCGACTCCACCAAACGTCTTCAGCATGCCTAAACTAGGAGCATCTAACTCCATGTGTATGCCGTACTTCAAACCAAGACCGGCTGCCAGAAGTGTCAAAGCGACCAACGACATTTTGCCAGAAATTGCAGCGGCTGAAATTAGTTTTTCTCGACTCTCTTGCAAACGATTGAGTTTAGTTTGTGTCGACTCGGTAGAATGTGATCTTCCTTGCCGCTCGAATTTAGCTTCAGTCCGGCTTTGTCCTCTAGAGCCCCTCTGGCCCTGTCTTCCCCCTGCTGCTTCGGAAATTCCGATGGAATTTAAAGCCAACACAATAAGGATAAAAGCTGTACAAAACAGATAGAAAGGATTCATTTTTATCAAAGAGAACTTGGTCATCCGAAAGCCATTTACTATATAGCTAACTTACAATCAACACTCAATTTTTTAGAATTGTCGTTCAATGAGTAACTGAAAAGACTGATGCAAAGGTCTGGGCAATGTCACTTGCCCTGTCCAAATGTTAAGAAGAAAGACAGCGGTTGTGTTGGAGTTAGGCCAGTGCCTGATCTATGAGGTTTGAAACGCTTTTGCTTATTTTCGTACCCGTGTCACGTAGGCGATGATGTTTTTGGCTTTTTCGAAATTCGCCTTGTCTGCAAGAGCTTTGTCGTAATCTTGATAATTGCCAAAACGCACTCGGTACCATGTGCCCTTGTCACCAAGCTTGATGGTTTTGGTAAACGCTTTGTAGCCATCTTTCTTTAACTCGGCTTCAAAATTTTTTGCTTCTTTTTCGTTTTGAAACGAACCCACTTGCAGAGTAAAGCGACTCTCTACAGGCTTCGTCTCTTGCTTCTCTTCGTTTTGCTCAGTCGCTTTTTCTTGTGTTTTTTGGGTTGCTGGTTTGTGCACCTGAGCTTTTGCAGCAGTCTTTTCTTTTGCCTCGGGAATCTTTTCTTTAGGGGATTCTTTCTCTGCTTTTTGTGCTTCTTCTTTTTCTACAACAGCGACTGC
>CAZGVQ010000732.1:0-1739 GCA_964529355.1 uncultured Acidimicrobiales bacterium | reverse complement strand
ACCCACCTCATCGGCGCCGCCGGCGAGGTGCGATCGGCACAGTACTCACAAGCGCTCTACGAGCTGGCCAAGATCGCCAACGAATCCACGGCGGTCACGGCGACACTCGACCACGCGGAAGGCGCCAATCTCGACACCGCACTGGATTCCCTTCGCTCCCAAGACGATGCTTCGGCGTTCGTCGCCGGGTTCGATGCGTTCATCACCGAACACGGCCACCGCGGCCCAAACGACTGGGAGCTGTCCAGCCGCACCTGGGACAACACGCCGTCGCTTGCCCTGCTGGCCCTCGACCGAATGCGCGGCGCGCAACACGACCTGGCACCAAGCACGCGACTCGGAGACGACGACGCAAAGCGCCAAGCAGCCATCGCGAAGATCCGTCCACAGCTCAACTTCCTCGACAAGGCCAATTTCGACAAGGCCGTGAAGGCGGTGCCCTTCTGGGCCCAGGCTCGTGAGTCCACCCGCGACCGGGCGGTGCGCTACCTGATGCCGGCCAAGCAGGTGTTCAGGGAGCTGGTGCGACGGGCCGCCGAGCGAGGTGGTGATCCCGATCCGGTCACCGTGGCGCTGCTGTACCCACGCACCGAACTGCCTACCTACCTCGACGATCCGTCCTCGATGGCTGAGGTTCTGGTTGAGCGTCGGGCATTGTTCGACCGATTCTCAGCGGTCGAGCCGCCGTTCTTCATCGCCGACCAGTCCGAGGTCCGGACCATCGAAGAACTCGAGGCCAACCAGGCCGCGAGGAGCAGTGGCGTCGAACCCGGCACGGTACTCACGGGTTCGGCCGGATCCAGCGGAACAGCCATCGGAAAGGCGCGGGTGGTACTCGACCCGTCCGAGGCGATCGATCTCGAGCCCGGCGAAGTGCTGGTGGCACCCCTCACCGACCCGTCCTGGACTCCGCTGTTTCTTCCCGCCGCTGCCGTTGTGGTGAACGTGGGCGCACTGATGAGCCACGCGGTGATCGTGGCCCGCGAGCTGGCAATTCCGTGCGTGGTTGCGGTGGAGGACGCCACCTCCAAGATCACCACCGGCATGACCGTCGAGGTCGATGGCACCGCCGGAACCGTCAAAATCCTCGAGACCTGATCTTCGGGTTTCTTTGGTCTCGAGCAATCTCGGTCTACGGTGAAACCCATGACCGATACCGTTGCGAACGCAGAGACCGACGAAACCCGCCCGACCTTCAAGACCTTCGAAGAGTCCACCAAAGAGGACTGGCAGAAGATCATCCCGCATCTTGCGGTGAGCCAGGCAATGGTGGCCGATCGGGTCATTTCTCTCATGGAGGCACTCGAGCACGACCACGGCGGCTTCCCGGTGAACCGGCTCGAGCACTGTCTGCAGACCGCGACCCGCGCCGAGCGCGATGGCCAGGACGATGAGTACGTGCTGTGCGCACTTCTCCACGACATCGGCGACACTCTTTCGCCCTATGACCATCCGGCGGTCGCCGCCAGCATTCTGAAGCCGTTCGTCTCCCCGGCCAATCACTGGATGGTCGAGAAGCACGGCATCTTCCAGGGCTACTACTTCTGGGATTACATCGGCCTCGACGGCAACGCCCGCGAAGAGTTCCGAAACCACGAGTTCTTCGACTACACCGAAGAGTTCTGCGCCAAGTACGACCAAACCGCCTTCGACGCCGACTACAAAAGCAACCCCCTAGAGCACTACATCCCCCTCATCCGAGAAAAGCTCACACCCTCCTAGCGAAGTTAACCAAAGGT
>CAZGVQ010000731.1:0-1745 GCA_964529355.1 uncultured Acidimicrobiales bacterium | reverse complement strand
GTCACCCATGCACCTTCATCAGGATCGTCTTCGCTGATCTCGCGATCGACGGTGACCTTGATGCTCATCCAGTGATACATGTTCTCCGGGTTCATGATCAGGATCGTGACCTGCGGGTTGTTGCGAATCCACGAGGTCTTCTTGCGGTGGGACGCGGCATTGATGAGTACCTTGTCGCCTTCGTAGTCGAACCACATCGGCGTGAGGTTCGGGCGCCCGTCGCCACCCATGACCGCCATCACACAGGCCAACGGCTTGTCCATGAGCTGCTTGTAGGTGGGGTCGAGGTCACTGATGGAGGAAATCTCGTCCTTGTCTCCGACGGAGAACTGGTTGTCCTTCAGGCCTTCAGAGACGTCGATGAACTTGGCAACGGTGACCATGGCGCTTTCCTTTTCTGATGCTCTTCGGTTGGAAGCCTCACCCTAGGACTCTACGACTGAGCCTGCCACTGAGGTCTGCGCCGTGCTCTCCTCTACCCCCGGGTGATTCTCAGAAGGTGCGGGTAGTCGACCGGGTCGACGCGGGCGTCGACAAGCAGCGGCGTCTGCCATGCGTTGCTCAACGCTCCCTTGAGCTGTTCCGCCGTGGATACGATCTCGGCTTCCATGCCCATACCCCGTGCGACCGCGGCGAAGTCGATGCCTTCGTATCGGACTGCGCTGTGCCCACCCTGGCCCTCGCGTTGCTTGATCTCAATCAGGCTGAGCGCCGAGTCGTTGAAGACGATGACGGTGATCGGAAGCTCGAGCCGGACGATGGTTTCGAGTTCGGCGAGCGTCATACCGAGTCCGCCGTCGCCGACGAGCGCCACCACCGGTTCGCCCGGTCGCGCGAGCGCGGCAGCGATTGCGGCTGGAATCGCGTAGCCCATGGTTGCAAGTCCATTGGAGATCAGGATCCGCTTCGGCGCATCGGTCGGCCAGAACGGCATCGCGGCGAGGAAATGTGCGCCGGCATCGATGGTGACGGTGAGTGGCGATGGCGCACCGGCGATGGCGGTGTTGATGAGTTCGGTCGGTCCAAAAAGGGGCTCTTCGCGCTCGGGGATGAGTGCATTTCGGACGGTGGTTCGGTGGTCGGCGGCGACGTTCGCCGGCCACGTGTGCGATGCAATCAGGTGCTGATGGCAGAGCTCCGCCAGGTCGCCCACAAGTTCGGCACTGATCGGAACGTACGGGTCGGCGGTGGGGTGCGTCGCGAACGAAATGACCGGCGCGGAGTAGGACCAGGAGGCCGGAATCGGCTCGACGGGGTCGAGACCGATCGTGATGATCAGGTCTGCCTGTTCGAGGAGCGGTCGCTCGGAGGCACCGTTGGTGAAGAGTCCTGCAGCGAGGGAATGTTCGGTGGGAATCACGCCGATGCCCTGGTAGGTGGTGAGCACCGGCGCGGCGAACTCCAGCAGCGTGGTCGCAAGTACGGGAGTGGCTTGAGCGGCGCCGAGGCCACAGATGACAACCGGTCGGTCGGCTTCGAGGATCCGGGTGCTGACGTTCGCTTGTGCGTGGATCAGGTCGGGCGTGTCGGGTGGTTCGAAGCCCGACGGCGTGGCGATGTTGTCGTAGTCGAGGTGGATCGCTCCGGCCGGGTTGGCTTGCGCAAAGGAAAGGAGAGTCTCGACATCCTCGGCGGTGCTTGTGGCGCCGAACACCACCGAGGCTTTGCTGACCGGTGCGAGCATGGCGCCTTGGTCGAGACGTTGGTGGGCGACGCGCTCCGCGACCGAGGCGGGCACGGTGTCG
>CAZGVQ010000730.1:0-1750 GCA_964529355.1 uncultured Acidimicrobiales bacterium | reverse complement strand
GGTCGCGACATCGTGCGCGATACAGCCGGCGCGGTCGGAATCGGCGAAGGGTCCGATGACGACACCACCGAAGCCGCGCCCGCCGAGCCTGAGGTGCTGGGCGAAACCGAAGAGATCGACGAGCCGTTGGTCGAACCGGCGGTGGTGATCGCGTCATCGGCCTTCGATCCCTTTGGCGACAACAGCGAGCACGACGACACGGCCGCCCACCTGGTGGACGGCGACTCGGCAACCTTCTGGCGCTCGGAACGATACAACTCCCGCGTCTTTGGCAACCTCAAACCGGGGGTCGGAGCTTGGGTAGCCCTCGACCGGGTGACCGACCTGGACGGTTTGGAGATCGAGACGTCAGCGACCAACTGGTCCGCCGACATCTACGTCGCGACCGGCGCTGGCGCCACCATGGAGGAGTGGGGTGATCCGGTGCTCTCGCTCACCCAGCTCACGCCCAGCCCCGACGGTTTCGTCGAGATCGACCTCACCGGCCAAACCGGCGACGCGATCCTCGTGTGGGTGACCGATCTTGGAGATGGCGCAACCCCCATCCGTATCGAGATCAACGAACTCCGCGTAAAGGGAGCATGACGGAAAAGCGGCTGCGATCGCAGCTAGCTTGTCTTCATCAGTACTGACGCCGAAGACCTTGCTTTGGTCAAAGGGGCGCAACAGGGGGATCAGGCCGCACTCGATGCGCTCCTGCGGCGACACTATGACCGGATTTACGCCGTATGCCGGCGTCTTGCGGGCAACGACGCGGACGCGCTTGACGGCGCCCAGGAAGCGCTCATCAACATCGCAAGGCGCATCGACTCCTTCGATGGCAATTCCAAGTTCAGTACCTGGGCCTATCGGGTAGCTACCAACGCCTGCCTCGACGAGATGCGGCGCCGAGCCCGCAGGCCCGATCCGGGCCTGCCCGAGTTCGAAGCCGGAGTCACGCCAATTCACGGTGGCGACGGCCGAAGCGGTCACGACGAACGCATCACGGCCCAGATGACTGTTGAGGCTGCTCTCGAGCAGCTTCCTGAAGAGTTCCGCAACGCCGTGGTGCTTCGGGACATCGCCGACATGGACTACGCCCAGATTGCTGAGGTACTCGATATCGCCCCCGGCACCGTACGATCTCGGATAGCGAGGGGCCGCGCAGCCCTTGCTGAGATTCTCGGGAACCAAACTCCCCCCACAGGACGTCCAAGTCCATAGAACCCCAATGACTTCCTTCGACCCCTCCTCCGACGAACTTGTTTCGGCCTATCTCGATGGCGAAGCCACCGAGGCCGAACGCGCGCTCGTCGAATCCGATCCTGCACTGCGGGCCCGGGTCGAGACCTTCCGTGGCGTCTCCTCTGCAGTGGCAACGCCGCCGCCCATGCCAGATGCAGCGGCTCGCGAAGCAGCCATCGCCGCGGCATTGGGTGCATCAAACACCACCGAGAAGGTCACCAGCCTGGCGCCGGTGCAGGAACGACGGAGCCGGTTCTCCGGTGCCAAGACCGGAATCCTGTCGGCGGCGGCGTTGATCCTTGTGCTCTTCCTCGGCGGCATCGCGGTCGTCACCAACCTCAGCGGCGATGACTCGGCAGATGTTGCCACCGATGCGGCCGACACAGCCGAATCCTTCGAGACCACCGCCGATGATGCAGCCGGTGACATCGCCGGCGACCTCTCCGGCGATGCTGTAGAGGAAGAAGAAGCCATGGAAGACGACGAAGAAGAGGAGGCGATGGAGGACGAAGAAGAAGCCATGGAA
>CAZGVQ010000729.1:0-1761 GCA_964529355.1 uncultured Acidimicrobiales bacterium | reverse complement strand
GTCCCTACGGATGGCGAGGGATCGATCTCGACGGCGACGTCGACTGGGATGAGGTTGCTGAGCTGGTTGAAGACTCGTTTCGAATGACGGCGGCGAAGAAGCTCATTTCGGAACTCGACCATTAGTTTGATGGGGTCTACGATGACGGAAAAATCACCAGGGGGGTCTTGGGTATGAAGAAGGTGTACGACTCAGCTGCCGACGCGCTTGACGGCTTGCTGTTCGATGGCATGTTCATTGCCTCGGGGGGCTTCGGGCTGTGTGGCATCCCCGAGCTGTTGCTGGCGGCGATCCGCGACGCAGGAACGAAGGATCTCACCTTTGCCTCGAACAACGCTGGCGTCGACGATTTCGGCATCGGCATCCTGTTGCAGACAAAACAGGTCAAGAAAATGATTTCGTCGTATGTAGGCGAGAACGACGAGTTCATGCGCCAGTACCTCGAAGGGGAACTCGAACTTGAGTTCAACCCGCAAGGAACGCTCGCCGAGCGGATGCGATCCGCTGGCTGCGGCATCCCGGGCTTCTACACCAAGACCGGGGTAGGCACCGTCATCGCCGAGGGCAAGGAGCACAAAGACTTCAACGGCGAGACGTACATCCTTGAAGAGGGCTTGTTCGCCGATCTATCCATCGTCAAGGCATGGAAGGCAGACACCACCGGCAACCTCGTCTTCCGTAAGACCGCGCGGAACTTCAACCCGCCCGCCGCTATGTGCGGAAAGGTCTGTGTCGTTGAGGTCGAAGAACTCGTCGAGCCGGGCGAACTCGACCCCGATGGAATTCATCTACCCGGCGTGTTCGTCAATCGCATCATTCAGGGCGAACACGAAAAGCGAATCGAACAACGAACTGTGAGGACCGCCTAATGCCTTGGGACCGAAATCAAATGGCCGAGCGGGCCGCACAAGAGCTCGAGGACGGCTGGTACGTCAACTTGGGCATCGGCATTCCGACGCTTGTCTCGAACTACATCCCCGACGACATTGAGGTCACCCTCCAGTCGGAGAACGGCATGCTCGGCATGGGCCCGTTCCCAGACGAGGACAACGTGGATGCCGATCTCATCAACGCTGGCAAGCAAACGATCAGTGAGCTGCCTCACACGTCGTACTTCGATAGTTCGACCTCGTTCGGGATGATCCGTGGCGGCAAAATCGCGATGGCGATTCTTGGGGCGATGGAAGTGGCCGAGAACGGCGATCTTGCCAATTGGATGATCCCAGGAAAGCTCGTCAAGGGCATGGGCGGAGCCATGGACCTCGTCGCCGGCGTTGGGCGCGTGGTCGTGATCACAAGCCACACGTCAAAGCACGGCGATTCGAAGTTGCTCAAGTCCTGCACCCTGCCGTTGACCGGCACCGGCGTGGTCGATCGAATCATCACGGACCTCGGCGTGTTCGACGTTGTTGAGGGCGGGCTGAAGATCGTGGAGATGGCGCCCGATGTCACCGAGGAACAGATTCGCGACGCGACAGAGGCGGCGCTGGTCAACTCGTAGTGACCGACCGTCGGGTCAGCGGAGTTCGGGGAGATGCTCCGCAAACATAGTTACCTGTTCGCCAACGTCTCGCGTCGCAAAGCGCACACAGACGTGCTCGGCTCCCGCATCGATAAAGCTTCGAATGAACTCGACCACCTTGTCGGCCGGTCCCGCGCAGCTTGCCTGCCATGAAGCGATCTCGGAGTGGGGTCGGTTGTAGTAGAGCTCGGAGTGCTCGGCGAGTGCCGCCTCGGCGGTCGCGGTCTCGCCAACGACCA
>CAZGVQ010000728.1:0-1765 GCA_964529355.1 uncultured Acidimicrobiales bacterium | reverse complement strand
CGCCGTCGGGCAACTCATCATCTTCCTGGCAGGCCACAATGATGGAGAGCTGTGAGCCTCGGGGATCCTTGCCGGCCTCGCGGGCAAATTCGACGATGCCGTCGGAGACCCCGAAGGTGTCTCCCCTCCCGCGGAAGTCGCAACGCACATCTCCGAGCGGCGCATTCGATAGCACTGCTGCGACGCTGCATCGGAACGTTGCCACTTCGCGAGGCCAGTCAACGGTGATGTCCCCGGGACTCGCGGCACGGATACCGCGGGTCAAGGTCGATCCCTCGCCATCGATACGCAATCCGTCGGCACAGTTGACCGTCACTGGAAACGGCGTGCCGGGGTCGACGCCCTGCACTTCAACCGCCAGCTCAATGTCGATGGACTCGAAGGCGAGTGTGAGGTCCTCTGCGGCCCCGTCCACCTCCTGGGCTGCCGCGAAGTCGGCAATGCCAATCCCGAGTACCGCTACCGTCAGAACCATCAGGAAACCAGTTCCCAAGCGCAGCAACCCTCGTTGCCGCCCGCCTACCCGCGCCGTTTCCACTGAAACTCCTCAATAAATAGCAAATACGATTGCTATCTATTCGGAGGTCTCCAAATTATTTAAAGACAGTCGTATGCATTTAGTACGAAAGGCTCATGACCTGCGGTTCTGGCCCTACCACCAGTTGATAGGGCCGTGATTGAGTCGAGGCAGCACATGCTGGGCAACCAGGTCACACTCGGCTTCGTGGGGGTAGCCCGACAAGATGAACGCATCGACGCCAACGTCCTGGTACGCCTGGAGCTTGGCCACAACCTGCTCGGGGTCGCCGACGATCGCCGCTCCAGCGCCGCTACGAGCGCGCCCGACACCGGTCCACAGATTCGACTCGGCAAACCAGTCGTCGCCGGCCGCCTCGCGTAGCGCGTTCTGGCGGGCGACACCCGCCGATTGCGTGTCGAGCGACCGGTTTTTGATCTCCCGACCAACCTCGTCGTCAAGCTTGCTCACGAGTCGTTCGGCTGCAGCCAGCGCCTCATCCTCGGTTTCGCGCACGATCATGTGCGCTCGCAAGCCGAAGCGCAGCGAGCGATCGTACCCGTCGGCCAGCGCCTTCATCTCCGTGACGGTCTCCCCCACCGAGGCGACGGTGTCCGGCCAGGTGAGAAACACATCGGCGAACTCTGCGGCCACATCTTTGGCAGCAGGCGAGAACCCTCCGAAGTAGAACGGCGGACTCTGGCCCGACACGGTTCGCACCCGAGGTGGATCGAGCTCCAGATCGACAAAGTCACCGTGAAAGTCGATCGACTCACCATTCAGTAGCGAACGGAGCACCTGCATCCACTCGCGGGTGCGCTGATAGCGAGGCTCGGACTCCAGCTGCTGTCCGGGAATATCGCTGCTGATGATGTTGATGGTGAGTCGGCCGCCGAGCATCTGATCGATGGTCGCCAATTGTCTAGCGAGCTGGGGCAGGTGCATTTCGCCCATCCGCACCGCCAACAACAACTCGATGTTGTCGACCAGCGGTGCCACGCCAGCGGCAAACGACACACTGTCGATGCCCAGCGCGTAGCCCGACGGCAACAAGATGTTGTCGAACCCGTTGCGGTCCGCCGCCAGCGTGATGTCACGGCAGTGCGACCACGAGCTCGCGAGCTCGGGGTTCGGAACGCCGAGGAACTCGTAATCGTCGTCGCAGAGCGCAGCGAACCACGAAACCTCGACGGGAGAACGCTGCGTCATGGAAGCGGGACCCCCTCGCTCGCAACCACAATCTCATAG
>CAZGVQ010000727.1:0-1769 GCA_964529355.1 uncultured Acidimicrobiales bacterium | reverse complement strand
TCCCCGTGCTGTTCGATGACGACTTTCGCCAGGTGCTCGTATCGATCGATGGGTTTGTGCACGAGGCGGCCACCCACGGGCGCGTTGGCTCACTCGTCGCCGACCAGACCGTTCGCCTGCTGGCTGCGGCATCGCAGGTGGGCGAGTTCTCCACCGAAAGTTCGGCCGCCGCCCCCGCGGTGGAAAGCGACGATGCGTCAGAGGCGCAGAAGCCCGAGACCGATCCAAGTCCTGACGCCGAACGCACCGTTTCTGACCGATGGGTGCTTGCCAGTCAGCCTGGCACCGATGATCCGCAGCGGGTCAATCAGAGCGACCTTGACGCAGCCAGTCTCGAAGCGGCACTCGATGACCCAACGCCACCCTCCGACACTCCGAGCGAGCCGGTGATCGACCTCACTGAGGACGGTGTGGCAAAGATCGAAGCTCCTGGGCTCGATGGTCTTTCGCTCGAGCAGCACGAGTTGGTCGATTCGCTCCTTGCGACCACCCGAATGCTTGGTGGAGCGGTGGCCAACGATCCGAGCGGCCGGTTGGTGATGGCGTGGGCGGTGCGCGAGCGGACGCAACCGCTTCCACTGGTGTTTGTCGATCGCGAGGGGATCACGATTCGCACCGACCTGCTGGCCGCGCTGGCGCCCTTTGATTCTCGGAGAGCATTGCGGACATTGCGACACCGACTCGCCAACCATGTCGAAACCGACTGGATGGGTCTAACCGCACCAACCGCTGCAAGTCTGCCGTGGCCGAGCACGAGCACGGCCGGCGGCGAGCTCAACCAGATCATCGGTTGGGTCATCCAACAGATCGATACGCAGCCAAGTGGAGACATCATGAGCGCCACCTGGGTCAGTGAGGTCCTGGTGCGCCCGGTGTCCGATGTGCTTTCTGAGGCGGCCCGCCTCGGAGTCCTCGCCGATGACATTCCGTTGATCACCCGTCGATCAGCCTTTGTGGTTGCGGCGGAACTCGGGGTCGTAGCCGACGAACTGCAGTAAGGGCGTCACATGTCCCAGGCGCAGAAGATCTTCGTCGAGCGCTTTGGGGTGGAACCAATGGGCCGCGTCATATCGCCAGGGCGCGTGAATCTGATTGGCGAGCACACCGATTACAACGAAGGTTTCGTTGGCCCGATGGCAATCGAGCGCCACATCGAAATGTGCTTTGGGCCCCGAGATGACGACCAGGCGGTCCTGTTCTCCGGTCCTCGCTCAACTCCGGTGAGCTTCGACGTCGCAAGCCTCGACAAAGTCCAGGGCTGGGGCCTCTACCCGCAGGCCGTGGTGCGCAACTTCGCCCAGGACGGCCTCGCGATTCGAGGTTTCAACGCGACGATCGTGAGCGACATTCCTTCGGGCTCGGGGTTGTCCTCGTCCGCCGCGCTTGAGCTGGCGGTTGCCCGCTCGCTTACCGAGGTGACGAACGGCGATTGGGATGCGGTCGACATGGCATTGCGCTGCGTGCGGGCTGAAAACGATTGGGTCGGGGTGGCCTGCGGCGCGATGGATCAACTGATCTGTGCCACAGCCGTCGAAGGTGTGGTGAGCCGGATCGATTGCGCCGACTACTCGACCCACCCCGTGCCGCTCGCCGAGGGTGTTGTGGTGTTGATCCTCCATACCGGAACCAAGCGCGGGCTGGTTGGTTCGGAATACAACGAGCGACGAGCCACCTGCGACCGGGCTGCATCTGCGCTTGGCGTTTCCTCGCTTCGCCAGGCAACGCTCGATCAGCTGGACCGGTCCGACCTTGATGACCTCGCCCGGAGC
>CAZGVQ010000726.1:0-1787 GCA_964529355.1 uncultured Acidimicrobiales bacterium | reverse complement strand
CTGCCAGCTGCGGTTGCTGCGCCGTCTTCTTCGTTGACGAAGTAGACGCCGGCAACGCGGTCGATCATCGGCTTGTCGAGCACTCGGGGGATTCCCTCATAGGTGCAGATACCGATCATCAGTTCGCAGAAGTCGATGGCGAGATATGGGCGCAGCTCGCCGATTTCGCGCTCGGCGATCGATTTGAGGTGCTGTGCGCTTTCGCCGCTCACTTCGATGCCTTTGGCTTTGGCGACGGGGGCGAGAATCCAGTTGAAGGCGTTTGGGGTCACCGGTCCGACGAACACCTTGTTTCGCAGACGACGAAGGAAGGCGTCATCGCCCAGCGCGTTGGGGTCGAGGTTGGTCGAGGCGATCAGCTTGAGCTCAAAGGGAAGCGTGAACTTCGTTCCGTTGGCCAGCTTCAGGTAGTCGATGCCGCGGGCGAGGGGCACAATCCAGCGGTTCATGAGTTCGTTCGGGGTGATCTGCTGACGGCCGAAGTCGTCAACCACCAGGATGCCGTTGTTGGCGAGCATCTGGATCGGCGCCGAGTAGACGCCCGACACGGTGTCGAGGGAGAGGTCGACCATGTTGGGGCTGAGCTCACCACCGACGATCACGAGGGGGCGGTCGCAGACGACCCAGCGAGGGTCAAGACCATGGGGTTGCTCTTCGGCCGCGGTGTGAACCGCCGGGTCGAAGACCGAGATGATCGCGCTGTCGACTTCGACCACTCGAGGTACCAGAACCTGATCTTTATGGATCTTGATCATGCGTTCGGCAAGCGATGTCTTACCGGTACCGGGAGGACCGTAGAGGAAGATGGCGCCGTCGTTCATGAAGGCGGGGCCCAGGGCATCGAGCATCGAGTCCTCGACCACCAGGTCGGCGAACGCGGCGCGAATGTTCTCGCGGTTGATCTGCAGAACGGCTTTCTGGGCTTCGACAACGGTTACGTACTGCTTCAGCGGCACCGGAAGATAGCTGGAGTACTGCGTAGAGGCTGATGCGTCATGAGCTTGCTTGATACCGGCTTCGGTGAGGCCGATGCGATAGTCGCGGCCTTCGAGTGCGAAGTACTCGACCAGCTTTTTCTCACGGAGGTCGTCGGCGATGTCGCGGCCGACGGCGATGGTGAGGCCGATGCTCTCACAAAGCGCGTACAGCATCGACTGGCGCTCGGCCAGCAGTCGACGCATGAAAATGTCCTCGATGAGCGTGCGCGGAATCCCGAGCTCGTCGATCGTGGTTGGGGTGCGTAGTAGCCGTTCGGGCGGCAGGCCTTGTTCGCTCATACGTATGTGACATCGGCCCGCAGCGTGGGCTCGCTTTACCAGTTCGCGAAAAGTCTTGGGGAAGATCGCGAAGAATGGGGCAAATGGACTAACGGCTGGCGAAGCCCACCTTGCCGATCGCTACGCCCGTGGATCGGGGATGTCGAGCTTGGGGAATTCGCCGAAGAAGCCGTGCTCGTAGAGTCCGTATCCTTCGTTGCCTTCGTAGGTATAACGCCCGACGTGGTCGACCACGCCGTACTGGCCGATCTTGCCGATCTCCTCGGTGTCGAGCTCGAGATTCTGCACAACCAGTTCGGGTCCCTGGTACATCCCATGGCGCCAGTCGGCGTCCATTCCGTAGCCGGTGCCCACCGAGACGTAGTTGACCACGATGGGGGTGCAATCGATTTCGATGCCGGCGTGAGGCATGCGGATGGTCGAGTGCTCGAGCATCCGGGTACCCGGAGTGACCGTGTGTTCCCACTCTGGCCGACCGAGATTGTCGATGGGGCGCTCAGGGTCGTTCCA
>CAZGVQ010000725.1:0-1808 GCA_964529355.1 uncultured Acidimicrobiales bacterium | reverse complement strand
ACCACAACCTTACCAGTCCATACTGCCCTATCTGTATTGGGGTTAGGGACATACTCTACGAAATAGGTGCCCATAGGATAAGCTGTCATATCTATCTGCTCTGTCGTGCTAAATCCAAACGTCTCTCTTTCTTCCATTAGGTGGCCCTCCAAGTCTAGTAATCTTAGATAGCCCTTGCGCTGACTCGGCAAGTCCAGAGTAACTTGATCTATCGTAGGGTTAGGATACAAGCTGAGGTCTCGCCGCCAGAAGACCGTCACGCCATTGACCATAGAGATAGTGGAATCACACTTCTCCTCGGCGTCGACACGGAACTTAGGAAAGTAGGGGAAGTTGCCAGCACCTGTACTTGCGGCAAGCTTAAGATCTGCTTGTCTAAAATCACAAGCCATACCTTTCTCATTGGGACTGTGTATAACACTGAAGTTGTCTGTAGTACTCCCCGATCTGATATATATCTTACAGTCGGGGCCAGCAGCCATAATATGAAACCCATCAAATAATGACAATACAGACGTATCTCTATCCGCTATATGTGAAAGACTGTTCATCAGATTCTCTTCCCAGGTGTCCAATTGGTATAGACTGAACGTATTAATAAGATAAATGAACCTGGAATCTGGACTGAACGCTATAGAACTCATCCAGATATTGTTATTCGCCTCCCATCCAAAATCCAAGTAGGTCCCATTAGACAAGAGCCCCGTCTCCCTATCAAAATCATAAAGATGAAGACCATCCCAAAGATTAAAGTAGGCATACTTGGTGCCATCAGGGGAGAATCTCGAAAGGCCTCCGCCTGTAGCTTTTTGCGGCCATTCATCTTCGATGAGTATTGGACCAATCGCCTGACTGTCTAGTTCGGCAAAGCCAGTTTCATCAAGTAAGGTTCTATAGTAGATATTGCCAGTCTCCGTATCCCCGGGATTGAGAATCCACCAGTCCTTCCTATTGGCATGATTGATAGCTGTCATATGCGCAGACTGAAAAAGCTGACGATGCATCACCGTGTCATTTTTTATACTGACAGCACCCAAGCCACCATTGGCCTGCATATCCACATAGGAATACAATATATTACTATGAAAGAAATCAATATTCCCATCAGGGTGACGAATCATCTCGAAGGGCTTATGGATGATGTAGTAACCCTGCTCATTTCCTGGATCAGGCAAAATGGTGATGCCTTGTTTTTCAAAATAACCACTGAAACAGTCAAATATCCAATCCGTATAGAATAGATTGAAATTAAGGCTATCTCCATTAGGCATAATCTGATGTGTGCTATCTGCAACCTGACAGCCATTGGTATAGAAAAGGAGGTTGCCTTCAGCATCACAGATACTGGCATTGGTCCTGTCATACCAAAGTCCCCCATCTCTAATTGTGGATTCTACAGGTCTATTCTTAAAATCTATTTCTGAGGTATTGTCGATTCTACCTGAAGGCCAGTAGTAATCAAATTTATGCTGGCCTGACAGAGATAGTGTCAAGCCAACATAAGATAAGATCATTAAATATTTCAGGCGCTTTACCCTCATTCGTGCTAATTCTGGATAACTATTTTATGCATCTCTGCTGGTTGTCCATATGATTTGATTTCAAGGAGATATATGCCTGAATTAAATGCAGAAACATCAATAATTGTTTCTGTAGAATCCGCATTAATCGATCTTAACTTGTTTCCGTTTATGTCATACAAACTAATCATAGAGCTAGTAGACTTTCCAAGGGCAATATGTAAATTATTACTCACTGGATTAGGATATATCATAGAGGTCTCTTCTTCTATCTCTCTTCTTGAACGG
>CAZGVQ010000724.1:0-1809 GCA_964529355.1 uncultured Acidimicrobiales bacterium | reverse complement strand
CCCTCGTTCAGGCAATGGTTGACGAGCCACGCGATGTGCTCGGCTGACTTCTGGAGGAAGTGCACGAAGTTTGTGCCGAACCCGGCCTGCACGATGCTGATCATCATCATGTTGGGGAAGTCGGCCGATAGCACGCCGTGAATCGTGTGCGCCCCGTCGTGCCAACGCTCGCTGAGCGGCACACCGCCGCGGCCCCGAGGGTCGAACCCGAGTCGACGGTCGAGGTCGGTCGTGACCTCGAACCCTGATGCGAAGATCAACAGGTCCACCGGATACTCGACACCCGCGACCACCACGCCGGCTTCGGTGATCTGTTCGACGCCTTTGCCGTCGGTGTCGACAAGCGTGACGTTCTCTTTGTTGAAGGTGGGCAGATACTCGTCGTGAAAGGTGACGCGCTTGCAGTGCTTGCCGTACCACGCCTTGAGATTCTCGGCGGTTTCCGGGTCGTCGACCATAGAATCAACGCGGTCGCGGATGGCCTGCATGGTCTCGAAATCGCTCAGCTCAAGCGCTGCCGCTTCTTCAGGGTCGCCGCCGGTTGCCTGGGTGTTCTCCCACATCACATCGGTCCAGCCGTCGCCGACCAGGTTCACCTCAGGCTTCACGCCGGTGACCGCGTGGGTGAAGTTGACCACCCGCTCTTCGTGCCAGCCGGGCTCGAGGCTTTCGAACCACTCTTCGTCGGTGGGACCGTTGTTGCGCACGGCCACTGCCGCCGGGGTGCGCTGGAACACATAGAGATGCTCGGCGGTGTCCGACAGTTTGGGCACCGCCTGGATGGCCGTGGCACCGGTACCGATGATGCCCACCCGCTTGTCGGCCAGTTTGTCCATTGGCTCGCGCGAGCTTCCACCGGTGTAGTTGAAATCCCAGCGGCTGGTGTGAAACGCGTGGCCACCGAAGTCGTTGATGCCGGGGATACCCGGCAGCTTCGCTTTGTGGAGGATGCCGCCCGCGGTGATAAAGAACTTCGACGACAACACGTCGTCGCGGGTGGTCTTGACCGTCCAGCGGTCGGCGTCGTCGTCCCACTCGGCGGTGGTGATCTCGGTTTGAAAAAGTGCGTTCTCGTAGAGGTCGAAGGTTCGGCCGAGCAGTTGGCAGTAGGCGAAGATCTCGGGAGCGCTGGCGTACTTCTCGGTGGGCATGTAGCCGGTCTCTTCGAGCATCGGCAGGTAGGTGTAGGACTCGACGTCGCACATACAGCCCGGGTAGCGGTTCCAGTACCAGGTGCCGCCGAAGTCGCCGCCTTTTTCCACGATCCGGAAGTTCCGCACGCCGAGCTTGGTGAGGCTGATTGCGGTAAGCATGCCGGCGAATCCGGCACCGACGATGACGGCGTCGACTTCCTCGACCCGGGGTTGGCGCTCGAAGCCGGGCTCGACGTATGGATCGGTATCGAAGTCGGCGAAATCGCCCTCGAGCAGGCTGAACTGGCCAACACCGTCGTCCCGCAGGCGTTTCTCGCGCTCGAGAGCGTATCGTTCGCGTGCCTGTTCGAGTGCTTCCTTGGAGGTCATTGGTTCCTTGGTCCGTGATTCGTGGGGTCCGGGGTCATCCTCGCGCCAAGATGGCGTTCGACCCCAACCGCCAACGGAGCTGATTTGTTTACCTCCCGTTCATCTTGGGTCGAGATTTCGTTCATTCCGCTCCGTTCAAATAGTGCTGTGGCAGCTTCCCATGAACCCGATAAGCCCGAGTTTCCGCCGTCGACCGCGGCCCGCTTTCAGAGCATGCTCAAGTTGCTCGCTCTGCTCGCGGTCTTTGCCGTTGTTGGCGCACTCGTCAATCTGATCGATTCGGGTG
>CAZGVQ010000723.1:0-1812 GCA_964529355.1 uncultured Acidimicrobiales bacterium | reverse complement strand
GGATCTGGGTGCGGCTCTTGTTGAGCAGACCTTTCTCGAGCACCATCTCGCCGTTCTCGACCCAGAAGGTCGTGCGACTCCAGTTGATCGCCGAAATGGCGACCAGCGCGATCAGGCCGAGCGGCACGGCGACGAGTCCGATGCTGCGCCGGTTTCCGAACGCCACGATGATGATCGGTATCAGCCCCTGGAGGGCCTGAACGCTGAAGATTCCCGCGACGATCGCAATGGGCGACTGCCGTTGCGGCTGATCGAGCGAGTCGCGCTGCGGCGCCGGCTGATGGGTGGTCACAGCGTTGTCAAATGGTCGAACTGGGTCCGGCACTGGCTACCCGGGCAAGTATCTGGTCCTTCAATACACCCGCAGCCTCCGTGCTGAGACCCTCGATTGCCAGATCAGCGCCGGCACCGCCCGCAGTGAAGACCCGGATGGTGGCCAAGCCCAAGCCTCGCTCGATGGGTCCGCTATGCACCGATGCGTGCTGCACGCGATTGAACGGAACGGTGGTGGCGGCCCGCAGAAGCACACCGTTGCGCACGGTGAGGTCGTGTTCGCGAACCGCGTATCCCCAGTACGAGAAGCTCAACCGCGTTGCCACGGCAAGTACCACGGTCAACAGCACCACCGCCGCGAGCGCGACCAGACCGACCCAACGAGGGTCGTCGACCAGAACGGTCAGAATGAGAGCAGCAACGAACAACAACGCCATCGGGATAGCGAGCAACACCATCCGCAGCGTCAGCAGCTTGCGTTCGAGTGGCCGGAAGGCGTCATCGCCGAGCTGCGGATGGCCGCGTAGCTCCACGACTTCATTCGAAAATGTCGACCCGTCCATCGGCCTATGGTAGGCGAAGGACTTTCGTACTGGGAGAGACCATGACCTTCGACTTTGACGAAGTCATCGATCGTCGGGGCACCAATGCCGTGGCCAGGGACCGCTTTCGGAACTACCTGTTCGGCGATCGCGGCGCCGAACTGGTCCTTCCGTGCGCTGACGACGAGACGATCGCGATGTGGGTGGCCGACATGGCGTTCGCGGCACCGCCTGTGGCAGTCGAAGCGATGAGGGCCCGACTCGACCATCCCGTGTTCGGCTACACCAGCGTGCTGGATGGCGAGTTGTTTGCTGCCGTCGCTGCGTGGTGTGACCGCCAGTACCAATGGGCACCGGAGCCAGACCATCTGGTGACCGCACGCGGGGTGGTGTCGGCGATTCGGGATCTCATCGACCAGCACACCGAGCCGGCCGACAAGGTGCTTACCCTCGCCCCGGCGTACAACCAGTTTGAGAAGTCGTGTCAGCGGTATGGGCGCGAACTGGTGGTGAGTGATCTTCGCGAGGAGGAGGCCGGGTATTCGATCGACCTCGACGATCTCGAGGCCAGGCTCTCCGATCCGTCGGTCCGGCTGTTTCTGCTGTGTCATCCGCACAACCCAACCGGCCGGGTGTGGACCGACGATGAACTGCGCGCCATGGCCGAGCTTTGCTTTGCCCATGACGTGTTGGTGGTGTCCGATGAGATTCACTGCGACCTCCTTCGCCACGGTGTGCGCCACACCCCGCTCGCCAAGTTGTTCCCCGACTCCGGCCAGATCATCACCTGTCTGTCGGCCAGCAAGACCTTCAACCTGGCAGGTTTGGGCCTGGCCCAGGTGCTGTTGCCCACCGAGCAGCAACGGACGCGATGGGAGGAGCAGGTGTCGACCTTGGTGAATCCGCTGAGCATGGCGGCGACGACCAGCGTGTTTCGCCACGGCGAGCCATGGCTCGAAGATCTGCGTACCTATCTCGACGACAACTTCGCGCTGGT
>CAZGVQ010000722.1:0-1830 GCA_964529355.1 uncultured Acidimicrobiales bacterium | reverse complement strand
GGCGGTGCTGTTTCGGGCGGTGCTGTTTCGGGCACTGCCGCTCTCGTGCATGGCGGGTACTGGCGAAACGCCTACGGCGCCGACTTGATGCACCCGATGGCCGAGCACCTCGTCATGGGTGGCTGGCGGGTTCTGAACATCGAGTATCGGCGGGTCGGCGACGATATTTCTGACGGAGATCACCCGAACACGTGGTCGGCCATGCGACACGATCTCGAGCATGCGCTGCCCACCGACACCCCGTTGACACTCATCGGCCATTCCGCAGGCGGCCACCTGGCCATGTGGGCGGCCAAGTCGCTCACCAACCATCAAATCGATGGCGTCATCGCGTTGGCACCGGTGTCGGATCTGATTGCGGCCTCCGAACTTGCGCTCAGCAACAACGCCGCTGGCGAACTTCTGGGCGAGTCGCTCGAGGAGGCTCGGCCCGACTATCTCGCCGCCTCACCTCGGCATCTTCTTCCGCTCACTGCGCCCCACCTGCTGGTGCACGGCACCGCCGATGAAGCGGTGCCGGTCGAGATGTCGCGCGACTTCGTGCAGGCAGCGAGACAGACCACCCCCGAGGCAATCGCCTACGTCGAGGTCGAAGGGCTCGACCATATGGCCCTCATCGATCCGGCCGATGATGTCTGGCGGACGATCGACGCCTGGCTCGACCGCTAACCGGCGTTACGCGTCGATAGCGGGCGGCACCGGGTTCTCGCCCGCACCGAACCGGTCGGCGACCTCGCCCACCCGGTCACCCGGCGGCACAACCAGATCGGTCATCGAGTCGAGGGTCATGTGGTCGGCCAGCATGTTCTGAAAGCGATGCAGGGGCTCCTCGAATCGAGGGGCCAGGGGGCCAGCCGGTACCGAACCACGCGAGAGTCCTCGCTGGCCGGCTTCGACGATACCGATGTCTTCGGTGTTCACGTCGAGCCAGAAGGTGACGGTGGGATCGCGGTCTTCAGCGGTCGCGGTCGCGCTACTCGGAGGCACCAACAGGGTCCAGGTTTCGGTGGTGACACCCGGCGCCTTCGGGTCGAGGCGCATCACCCAAACGTGATTGGGCAGCACCGACAACAAGACGTTGGGAAAGACGGCCAGGAACCGGCCCGACACCAGATCGGAGTCATCGAGCTCATCGGCGGGCGGCAACGCCAGCCAGTCGTCGCGGTCGTCACCAGAGACCGGGGTGGTGGTCTGTCCGCAATACATTCCGGCGCCCTGGTACCGGTAGTGATCCTCGACCCTGGACACCTTGGCAAGCTCGGGATGAACCCAGGTGAGGTGGTAGTACTCCTGGAAGTTCTCCGACACGAGCTTCCAGTTGGCATCGATGGTCAGCGCATCCTCTTCGCGCTTCACCCACGACTCGAGGCCGTATCCCCGCATGCGATCGGGGAGGTCACCAAGCCACACCTCGAGTTCGGGGGTTTCCGGATCGAGGCAGGCGAAGAGCAGAACCCCCCAGGTGGCTACCCGGACCCCGACCAGCGGGTAGTCGGATTTGTCGAAGTCGTCGCGTGGAACGTCTTCGAAGAACGGGGTGGACACCAGGGTGCCGTCGAGGTTGTAGCCCCAACGGTGATACGGGCATCGAATGGTTCCCGCGACATCGCAGTCTTCGGCCGCCAGCTCGGTGCCGCGGTGGCGACACGAGTTGAGGAAGCCTCGCAGCACACCGTCGGTGTCGCGCGCGATGATGACCGAGCGAGACCCGACATCGCGCACCAGGAGCCGGCCGGGCTCGGCAACGTCGGCGGCGATACCCACACAAACCCATGCCCGCTCGAACACCAGCGCACTCTCCACCTCGAAAAACTCAGCGTCGGTGTAGGC
>CAZGVQ010000721.1:0-1833 GCA_964529355.1 uncultured Acidimicrobiales bacterium | reverse complement strand
GGTGACAACGGTATAGCCGCCGACGTCCTGGTCGACACACCCTTCACTGTCTCGGTGAACGCCCCCGTAAACGTCCTGGTAGACGGCCCCTAAGGCGCGCTACCGCTCTGCGGCACTTCTTGGCGATCCGACCTCTTGACTGTTTATGGTACGCATGTACCATAAACAATCAGGATGCCGAAAAGAGTCGACCACGACGCCCGTCAGCGTCAGATCACCGATGCGGTTTGTCGGATTGCTCAGCGCGAAGGACTTCGCGCGGCGACGTTTCGAAAAGTGGCCACCGAGGCGGGCATTTCTGTGCGGACCGTGCAGTACTACTTCGGCACCAAAGATCACCTGCTCGATGTAACGCTGCAGCACGTCGGCGAGAAATCCACCGCTCGCCTGACCCGGTGGATCGATGCAACCGATGGCTCTCCACGGGCGGTGCTGGCCGCGTTTCTCAAGTCGTTCGTTCCCTCCGACGAGGAGAGCCGTGTGGCGATGCTCATGTACATCGCAATGGCTGGTGACAACGCAACAGACAACGGGCCGCGGGCGCTCAGGTTGCGCTCGAACCGGCAATCCGAAAACCAGATGATGTTGGCCATGGTTGGCGAGCAGCTCAATCGGGGAACCCTCGTGGCTGGGGTTCGTCCTGACGCTGAAGCCGCCGTGATCACCGCAATGATGCCGGGCCTTGGCAACTACCTCGTCGAGGGTGTCATGACGGCAGCCGAGGTTTTTCTGACTATCGACTACCACCTCGACCGGCTCTTCGTGGCCGATGCGCCGAGCGACACGAACGCGAAGAACACCGTAAAGAAGTCATCCACATAGATGACACATAGACGACACATAGACGAAGAGGTCCGAAATGAGCACCACTCAAGTTGGCGTCAACGAAGAGTTCCTCCGAGCTGAGCGGGCATACCTCGCATCCGAGGGGGTGAGTGCTGAAACCCAAATCATCGAGCTGAAACGGCTTGGAAGCACCGCCCGTGTGCTTCTCGCCGGAGATGGGCCACCGGTGCTCCTGGTGCCCGGTGTCATGACCACCGGAGTGGTCTTTGCCGATCTCGTCGCTCGTCTCCCTGACTACCGTTGCATCATGGTCGAACGCCCCGGCACCGGCCTGACTCCGTCCTTGCCCAGCCCGCCGACCACCCTCGAAGCGCAGCGCGGGATGGCCGACGACTTCCTGGTCGACATCATGGACGGGCTTTCGATCGAACGCTGTCATGTGGTTTGCACCTCGATGGGCGGGTGGGCGACGTTCCGTGGCGCGGCTGCCCACCCCGAGCGATTCCTCAGTATCACCGCCCTCGCATTCCAGATCGGCGCCCGTCTCGACAAGCTGCCCTGGTCGATGCGTGCGCCGCTCATCAAGGCCCTGATTCCGCGAAGTATCAGAGCCAACCGGGCGTTGGTTCGGGCATCGCTGAAATCGGCTGGAATGAAGGCGACCGTGGAAGCCGGCAAGTTCAGCGATGAGATGCTCGACTACATGGTCGCGGCGATGCGCTACACCGAGATGTTTCGCAACGAGACGCTCTGCAGTCCCCGGGTTGTTACGCCGAGCGGTCCGGTTGTCGAGGCGCGACATTCGCCCGAGTTGCTGGCCAAGGTCGCCGCACCCGTGCATTTGTTCTGGGGTACCGAAGACTTCTTTGGTGGCGTCAATGCAGCCGAGGAGTTCGCGTCGCTCTTGCCAAACGCGGAGCTGCAAATGGTCGCGGGTGCAGGTCATGCCGTCTGGATGGACGAGTTCGAACTGGCCGTGGCCGCCGTGCGGGAGCACCTGGCCAGCTGAGAGTCCTGGTAGATGACCCCCGGCGTCGGCGGCCGGGT
>CAZGVQ010000720.1:0-1835 GCA_964529355.1 uncultured Acidimicrobiales bacterium | reverse complement strand
CTCCACGTTCTTGCGGTGGGGGCGCACCGGCGTGGGGCAACTTGGCCGGCAGTAGATGCCCGTCGTGAGAACGCCGGTGATAAACCACCCATCGAAGCGAACATCCCGCGACTCAACGGCGCGGTAGCAGCGATCGAAATCGATCGATACCGGGGCTGCGGTTGGGGTGGCTTCCATACCGTTGAGTCTGCCGGATCGAGAACCTCAAATCTAGCGGAAATCAGACAAGCACATCTAGGCGCTATCGGGCTGCTCCAGTGGAAGCATCGGGTGGATTAGTGCAAGGCTGAATCGTTCAGCACATCTATCGCGAAGAGAGTTCTAGATGAAGTTCGGTATTGCGTTTGCGAACACCATGCAGTTCGCCCACGCCGAAGGCGCTGCCCAGTTGGCTCGGGGCGCCGAGGCGGCTGGATTCGACTCACTCTGGACCGTCGAGCACGTGATCGTGCCCAACGACTACGAATCGTCGTATCCGTACCATCCGAGCGGCAAAATGCCCGGCGGCGCGGCTTCGCCGATTCCGGACCCCCTCATCTGGCTCACCTGGGTGGCAGCCAACTCCACCGACCTACGCCTGGGTACCGGCATCATCATCCTGCCGCAGCGAAACCCGGTAGTGCTGGCCAAAGAAGTCGCCACCCTCGACGATCTCTCCGGCGGACGGGTAGAGCTGGGTATCGGCGTTGGCTGGCTTCAGGAAGAATTCGACGCCCTCGGCATCCCCTGGGAACGGCGTGGCGCCCGCACCGACGACTACATCCAGGCAATGCGCTCGCTCTGGTCACACGACATGGCCGAATACTCCGGTGAGTTCATCTCGTTCTCCGACGTTGCGTCAAAGCCGTCTCCGGTTGGTTCTGCGGTTCCTATTCATATCGGCGGACACTCCACCGCCTCGGCCAAGCGAGCCGGCCGCATCGGCGACGGGTTTTTCCCCGCTGGTGGGGATATCCCCGCACTCGTCGATGTTTGCCGTCAGACCGCCGCCGACAACGACCGCGACCCGTCCTCAATCGAAATCAGCACGGTGCATCCGGGCCTCTTCGGTGAGGATCCCATCGCCGCAGTTGAGGAGATGGAGTCCATCGGAGTCCACCGCCTCATGGTGCCTGCATTCGCCGTGGCCAACGATCCAGACACGGATCTGGCGGGCTGGGGCGAACGGGTGATCTCCCAGGTCGGCTAAGGCTTTTTCGCCGAAGCCTCACATCGTCGCAGGTGGTGCCGAAAGCCAAAACATGCGTGAGGCCGACCCCTTCGAGAACGACGACCACTTTCAAAGCCGAGATATCTTCTGGTTGCTGGCATGTTTTCGCGCGTGGCGAACCAATCCATGGCTTGTCGCCACGGCAGCACTGGTCGTCCTCGGACTGACGGCCGGCCTGGGCGCACTGCTGAGCGGCGGCGCCGTCCTCACCTTCCTGCAGAGCCTCAGCATCGGCGCGACGCTCGCACTGCCCTTCGTCAGCGCACGGGCATTCATGTTGATGCTCGGCGGCGAATCGAGCTCGCGTCTGCAAATCTCGACCGCGAATGACCTCGCCTGCTGTGACCTCAGCCGCCAAGACCTCACCGACCTGCAACTCCGAGGCCGCGACCTCACAAGCGCCCGCCTTACCAGGTCAAACCTGTTGGCCGCTGACCTCATGGGATCGCTGCTCCTCGATGCGGATCTCGATCGGGCCATTGCCTGCCGGGCTCGTTTCGACTTCGCCGACCTGACCGAAGCGATCGGACACCGGACCGACTTCCGTGAAAGCTCGTTGATCGGCGCCAACTTCACCGACGCGATCTTTGATCACGCCGACTTCCGCGACACCACGCTCTGCGAT
>CAZGVQ010000719.1:0-1836 GCA_964529355.1 uncultured Acidimicrobiales bacterium | reverse complement strand
GTTGTCGTCGGAGCGGCCGTCGTCGTGCTACTCGGAGCAACCGTTGTCGTCGGAGCGGCCGTCGTCGTGCTGCTCGGTGCAACCGTTGTGGGCGGAGCAGCCGTCGTGGTCGACGACGCCACCGGAACCGCAGTCACCACCACGATGCGTGACCGGCTGTCATCGCCCCCGCCGTTTGAAACCGTCAAGGTCACCGTGTAGCTGCCGGCCGCCGAATAGACGTGGGTTGGGTTGCGGGCGCTGGAGCTGGATCCGTCGCCGAAATCCCAATTCCACGTCTCGGGCCGGTCGGTGGAGCGGTCCTCGAACTCAACGGTCTGCCCCACCGTCACGGTGGCGTCAACGATCGAGAAGTTCGCTTGTGGCGGATCGATGACCACGGTGATGTCGCGTCGGGTGGTGTCGCACCCCCCGTCGTTGCACACCTCAAGAGTGACGGGGAACGAACCCGAGAAGTTGTACATGAATATCGGGTTGATAGCGGTCAGCACCGTGCCCTCGTGGAAGGTCCAGCGGTGCGTTTCGGGGTTGCCGGTTGACTGGTTGGTGAACCGAACGGTGGTACCGATCGGCACATCGCCGGTGGGCGACACGGAGAAGATGGCCACCGGTGGTTCCGGCGCCTCGGTCACCCGAACCGTGCGGGAAAACGTGTCGCACTTGGCTCCGCCAGCGTTACATGCGGTGAGGGTTACCGAATACGTTCCCGCTTCCTGGAACACTCGGGGCGGAGGACTCTGGCCGTTCCAGGTGCCGCCGTCGCCGAAGTCCCAGCCCCACGAAGTCGGACCATCGGTGGAGGTATCGGTGAAGGTCACCGACGTCGCGGTGTTGGGCGATGTCGGACTGAACACGAACTCCGCCACCGGCGGCGGCGGATCGACTTCGATGACCGCAGTGGTGGTATCGGAGCCCTGAGCGTTCCATACCTTGAGGACGACGGTGTAGGTACCAGGCGAGCTGTATGCATGCGATGGGTTCTCAAGCGTCGAGGTGGTGCCGTCGCCGAAATCCCAGCTCCAGCGGTTGGGCGCGTTCCTCGAGGTATCGGTGAACGAGACGGCCTCTCCCAGTTCGGGGTTGGCGTCGCTCAGGGTGAAATCGGCGATCGGGGCCGGCTCGACAACCGTGATCGACCGGGTGGTGGTGTCGTCGCCCTCGGCGTTGGTCGCAGTAAGCGTGATCGTATAGAGCCCGGCGGACTCATAGCTGTGCGACGGGTTCTGCGCCGTCGACGAGCCGCCGTCACCAAAATCCCAACTCCACGATGTCGGATCGTTCAACGACGTGTCGGTGAAGCTCACTGCCACGCCTGCTGCGGGGGTTCGCGGACTTACGGCAAATCGCGCATCGGGAGCGGGCGGCGACGGTGCAACCCGTACGGTCACGGTGTCTTCATCGGAACCCGCCGAGTTCGATGCGGTAAGAGTCACCACATAGCGTCCGGCCGTATCGAAGCTGTGACACACGCTCTGTCCGGCCGCCGATCCACCATCGCCGAAGTCCCAGGCGAGCTGCGTTGGGTTGTTGGTGGACGTACTGATGAAGCATTCGACCGCGCCAACCGTGGTCGAAACAGAGGATCCATCGATGCGGGCGACCGGCGGGGTGATTGGCCGTCGGACCTCGATGTTCACGGTGTCGGTATCGCTTCCGGCCGAATTCTCGACAAAGAGCGACACCTCGTAGGTGCCCTCCTCGGAGAACGAATGCTGGACTTCGACACCCGAGGCCTGCGATCCGTCACCGAAGTCCCAGTTCTGGGTGGTGGGGCTGCCGGTCGACTGGCTGCGGAACACGACAAAGTCGCCGACGTCGACGATACGGGTGCTGGGG
>CAZGVQ010000718.1:0-1843 GCA_964529355.1 uncultured Acidimicrobiales bacterium | reverse complement strand
TTCTGTCCCACTTGAGCTGCGAAATGAGGAATCCCCTTCCAATGGCGATTTCCGTGCCGCACGGCCGGTAGCCTTTCGCTCCATGTCCGATGACACCAACAACACTGAACTCTTTGACAAGATCGTCAACCTCTCGAAGCGTCGCGGCATCGTGTTCCAGTCAGCTGAGATCTACGGAGGCTTCCGGTCGACCTATGACTACGGGCCGCTCGGTGTGCTTTTGCTGCGCAATGTCAAGGATCAGTGGTGGCGCTCGATGGTGCAGCTTCGCCACGATGTGGTGGGCCTCGATGCCTCGATCCTCTCGCCTCCGCAGGTCTGGGAAGCGTCCGGTCACCTCGCCAACTTCACCGACCCGCTGGTCGACTGCCGCGAGTGCAACGAACGGTTTCGCGAAGACAAGCTCGACGACCCCAACGTGTGCCCCAACTGTGGTGCGAAGAACAGCTTCACCGAGGCCCGCTCGTTCAACCTGATGTTTAAAACCCACGCCGGCCCGGTGGAGGGCTCAGGTCACGAGGTCTACCTGCGGCCCGAGACCGCCCAAGGCATGTTCACCAACTTCATGAACGTGCTCAACACCAGCCGGAAAAAGCCGCCGTTCGGTATCGCCCAGATCGGCAAGTCGTTCCGAAACGAGATCACCCCGGGCAACTTCGTGTTCCGAACCCGCGAGTTCGAGCAGATGGAGATGGAGTTTTTCGTTCCGCCCGACGAAGCCGACCAGTGGTACGAGTATTGGTGTCAGGCCCGGATGGACTGGTATCTCGACCTGGGCATGGATGTCGACAAGTTGCGCCTTCGGCCCCACGACGCCGACGAGTTGTCGCACTACTCCTCCGGGACCTCCGATGTGGAGTTCATGTTCCCGTGGGGTTGGGATGAGCTCGAAGGCATCGCCAACCGCGGCGACTATGACCTCACGCAACATGCGACGCATTCGTCCAACCGCATCGAGTACGTCGATTCCTCCGATGGGTCGCGTTACGTTCCCCATGTCATCGAACCCGCGGCCGGTGCCACCCGCACCACGATGGCGTTTCTCATGAACGCGTACCGCGAAGAAGACGTGAACGACGAGACCCGCACGGTGCTCAAGCTCGATCATCGCCTGGCTCCCTACAAGGTGGCCGTGCTGCCGCTGTCGAAGAAGGACACCCTCACTCCCACTGCCCGCGAAGTGTTCGACATCGTGTCGCCGCACTACATGACCGACTACGACGAGACCCAGGCCATCGGCAAGCGGTACCGCCGTCAGGACGAGGTCGGCACCCCGCTTTGTGTCACCGTCGACTTCGACACCATCGAGGATCGGGCGGTCACCGTGCGAGACCGCGACACCATGGCCCAGGACCGCGTGGCCATCGACCAACTGCTGAGCTACTTGGCCGAGCGGCTTCCTGTATAGGGTCGATCAACCCGACGAAACGAGAGAACCATGGCCGCGGATCCGGCATCGCAACTCATCGACCTGGTTACCGGGGCACGCGATGGCGACGATGAGGCAAAGCGCGCTGCGGTAGGCGCCTTCGACCCGGCTGCTATCGACGATCTTCTGCACGGGGCTGCTGATCTCGAGGGAGACGAGGCGGTGGCGACCGGCATCGGAGCCTCGCCGGGCGCGGCCAGCGGCCGTGCGTACTTCACCGCCGACGCCGCGATGGATGCCTTCGACCGTGGCGAGATGGTGGTGCTGGTGTGCCTCGAGACCTCGCCCGCCGACGAAGGCGCGATGCGGGTTGTGGAAGGCATCGTCACCGGACGCGGCGGGTTGGCCAGCCACGCCGCCGTGGTTGCGCGAGGGTGGGGGATTCCTGCGGTTTGTGGAGCCGAGACCTTGCAG
>CAZGVQ010000717.1:0-1857 GCA_964529355.1 uncultured Acidimicrobiales bacterium | reverse complement strand
CTTCTACGGCTGGTGGGATTGGCGCTTTCTGTCGCTGCTGATGCTGTCGACCGTGGTCGATTTCACCATTGGCCAGGCCATGCACGGCTCCGATGTCGATGAACACCGAAAGCGCCTGCTGTTTCTCAGTCTTGCGGTGAATCTGGGCCTGCTCGGCGTGTTCAAGTATTTCAATTTCTTCGTCGACTCAGCGGTCGATGCGCTCAGCGCTGCCGGTGTCAGCGCCAACGCGCCCTCGTTGCGTCTGATTCTTCCGGTCGGTATCAGCTTCTATACGTTCCAGACGCTCTCCTACACCTTCGATATCTATCGTCGGCGACTCGAACCCACCCGAAGCCTGCTGAACTTTGCGACGTACGTGGCGTTCTTCCCGCAGCTGGTTGCCGGACCTATCGAGCGAGCTCATCAGCTGTTGCCGCAGATGGTGGCCCCACGGGAGCGCCCCGGGCTCGATCGCGTGCAGTCGGGTCTCACGCTCATTGCGTTCGGTTTGTTCAAGAAGGTGGTCATCGCCGACATGGTGGCCCCGATCGCCAACCGAAACTTCGACAACGCTGAGGTGGTTGGCGGCTCGGCGACCGTGGTTGGCATCATCGCGTTCTCGCTGCAGATCTACGGCGACTTCTCGGGCTATACCGACATCGCCCGCGGAACCTCGCGACTGCTCAACATCGAACTCATGCGTAATTTCGAGCAGCCCTACCTGTCTCGCAACATCACCGAGTTCTGGCGGCGCTGGCATATCTCGCTGTCGAGCTGGCTTCGGGACTATCTGTACATTCCGCTCGGCGGCAACCGAAATGGCACATTCAACACCTACCGCAACCTCCTGATCACCATGTTGTTGGGTGGGCTCTGGCACGGTGCTGGCTGGAATTTTGTGATCTGGGGTGCGCTCCATGGCGGTGCGTTGGCCATCCATCGTGCGCTGGGCGGAAAGAGCGATGATGGCCCCATCCGGCTCACCGACATTCCTCGAATCGGTGTCACCTTGTTGTTCGTCGCGTTCGCCTGGGTGTTCTTCCGTGCCGAGTCCTTCTCGCAGGCCCTGACGGTGATCGAACATGCCACCTGGTTCCTCTGGAGCGGCCCGGAGTTCAGCTTCGACTTTCTCACGGTGGCTGCGGCCGGCGTGCTCGTGCTCGTTACCGACCTCTGGCAGCGCTTTGAACGCGACCGCGAGGTTGCCGCCGGCAAGGTGCCGGTGATGTCTGGTGCGATGGTCGGCGTCGCCGCAGTGGCCATAGCGATCTTCAGCGGCGGCGAGTCGGCTCCGTTCATCTACTTCCAATTCTGATGTCACAAACCCCAACCACTCCCTCCGGCACCTCCAGTACCTCTTCTCCGTCCTCGTCTTCGCCTGCATCGGCTGACCCCGGTGGCCGGTCGCGTTGGGCCCGGTTTGCGGTGTTTGCGATGCTGGTGCTCGTGCTCCCACTCGTCGGCGAGGCGGCCACCAGGCTCTTTGTGGATCCGGTGCGAACCATTCCTCGGCCGTTCAACCGCGTCGACCCCAACGTGCAAAGCCACGTGGACCGAATGGTCGAACTCACCGGCGCATCGGAAGGCCCGATCGATATCGTCATGAGTGGAACCTCGATTGTCGGAGTGGGCCTCGACCCGACCATCGTGGACGACGTCACCGGTGCGGTGTCCTACAACGCGGCCATCGGTTGTGCGAACCTCAACATCCAGAGCGAATGGCTACCCAACTGGGTAGCCGACTTCGCGCAGCCCGATGCGGTGGTCATCGGCCTCAACGTCAAGGACCTCGACGAAACCACCTGCGTGCGCGACTGGGACGATCGCGAGCAGTTCGACGACACCGGCTTTGACCTCGACTACGAGCTGTACAAC
>CAZGVQ010000716.1:0-1858 GCA_964529355.1 uncultured Acidimicrobiales bacterium | reverse complement strand
ACTCGAGAAGAAGTCGGCCATTCGCTCGGGCGCATCGAGAAAGTCCAATGCGCTACGGGTGGGTGGCGTATCGACAATCACCAGGTCATAGCGGCCCGAGGTGTGAATCTCGTGGAGTCGCTCCATGGCGATGTAGTCATGGCTCTGCACAAACCGGCCGGTGATGTTGCGATACAGGGCGTTGTCGAGGATCGCCTTCTCGGTGGCCTTGTCGGGGGCATGCTCGACGATCAGGTCATCCCAGCTGGCCTTGGTGTCGAGCATCGCGATCCACAGTTCACCCACGGGATCCACACCAGCCTCATCGAACAGGTCGGTGTCGACCTGTCGCTCGACGTTGCCAAAACTCTCCAACCCCAGCGCGGTTGCGAGTCGGCGCGCCGGATCGACCGTGAGCACCAGAACCTTTCCGTTCAGACGCGTCGCCGCTGCCGCGCCGAGGGCAGCGGCCACCGAGGTCTTGCCGACCCCGCCGGGCCCCGTGACCACGATGACCTCCTTGGAGACCAGCATCGATTCGATGGTCATACGCCAAGCTCTTCGCTGAGTGCAGTGGCCAACAGTCGGGTAACTCGGAGTCCCTCGGTGCGCACAAACAACTGCGGGATGGCCACCACGGTTTCGCCGGCGAACTCGGCGAACAGCCGCTCGATGTGCTGGGTCCTCGACCGGCGGAGCGCCGAGGCGAACGCCGCGCCTTCGATGACGGCCTCCACCGCCGGTGCCGCCGAATCGCAGCCATCGGAGAGCTGATCGGTGTTGGCGCGGAATGTGGCGAACAGCTTCTCCTCCGGCTCGGAGAACAGCTCGGGGAGAACCCGGTTGATGACCACCGCCGCCCTCCCGAGCGAGGTTTCGTTCTCGAGCCGGTCGCGCAACTCGATGGTCTCGGTGGTTGGCATCTCTTCGGGGGTCGCCACCATCACCATGCCGGTGCGGTCGTGATCGTGCAGGATGTCGTTCATCCAGGCCACCTGATCGAGGATGGGCCCAACGCGCACCAGTTCGCGGAGTGCATCGGGCGCCGCCACCGTGCCGATGACGTGGCCTGACGCAGTGGCATCGACAATCACGATGTCGTAGTTCTGCACCCGCACCTCATGGGCGTACTTTCCAACGGTAAGGATCTCGCGCACGCCGGGGGCAGCCGAGGCCAGAAAGTCGAACGCGGCGGCTACCGGGCCGACACTTCCAACCAGCGGCACCTTGAGGTTGAGCTTGATGTACTCGCGCATGGACGCCTCGGTGTCCATGGTGATCGCGTGCACATTGTCGGCCACCTTGGTGGGTTCGAAGGTGAGGGGGCCACTCTCGAACGCCGATGCAATATCGCCGCGGCCGTCGAGATCGCCGATCAGGACGTTCTTGCCCTGTTGGGCGGCCAGTAAACCCAGCGCGGCCGCAACCGAGGTCTTTCCTACGCCGCCCTTGCCGGTAACAAAGAGCAAACGGTGATCGAGGAGCTCGGTCACCAGAGGAGATCAGCCACCGAAACCGATGGGCTTCTGTGCATCGGCGGTGCCGAGCTCGACATAGGCGATCTTCTCGCCGGGCACGCCAACCTGACGGCCTTTCTCATCGGTTACCCAGAACACCGCGCCCTCGGTACTCAGCACCTGGTCGATGTCGGCCTTCAATGCGGCCACGTCGGTCGAGTCGTCGAGGTCGAGGGTGACTTCGCGGGGGCTGTAGGTGACGCCGATTTTGATGTCCACGGATGGTAACTCCTGATGAGGTTCTGAAGGTTCAGGCTATCGCCCGACGGGTGGCTACTAGGTGTTCGCTAGTCAATGATGTTGAGCGACGAACGGAATCGCTTGGTGGGCTTGAGGTCTTCGTCGATGACCCGAGCCATCTC
>CAZGVQ010000715.1:0-1861 GCA_964529355.1 uncultured Acidimicrobiales bacterium | reverse complement strand
GTCGTCGACCAGGCATGCCACCCTCAAACCATCGCCGTCGTGACCACCCGCGCGGAGGCGCTCGGAATCAACGTCGAGGTCGTCGACCGAAACGCTGCACTGGCAAACCCCGACGACACCTTTGGCGTGCTCTACCAGTATCCCGGCACCACCGGCGAGGCCTACGACCTCGAGCCGCTGGCCACCGCGGCCCACGACGCCGGCGCCCTTGTGTCGGTGGCAGCCGACGTCCTGGCGCTGGTGCTGTTGCGCTCTCCCGGCGACGCGGGCGCCGACGTTGTTGTGGGCACCACGCAACGCTTCGGCGTACCCCTCGGTTACGGCGGGCCTCATGCCGGCTACCTCGCTACCACCGAGAAGTTCAAACGCTCGCTCCCAGGCCGCATTGTTGGCATGTCGGTCGATACCAAGGGACGGCCGGCGCTCCGCCTGGCCCTGCAAACCCGCGAACAGCACATCCGTCGCGAGAAGGCAACGAGCAACATCTGCACCGCCCAGGTGCTCCTCGCGAACATCTCGGGTTTCTACGCCAGCTACCACGGGCCTGACGGGCTTCGGGAAATCGCGTCAACGGTGCATCGTGTCGCGTCCGGGTTCGCTGATGCAGTGGCCGCTGCAGGCTTCGACGTGGTGCATCCTCATTTCTTCGACACCGTTACCGTCGCAGTGCCTGACGCAGCCGCGGCGACGGTACAGGCAGCACTCGATCAACGGATCAACATCCGACTGGTCGACGACGATCACGTGTCCGTGTCGTTCGACGAGACGTCGGATCTTGATGTTCTCAGGAGGGTTCTTGCCGCGTTTGATGCGACACCGGGCGAACTGGTTGCGAACCACCTTCCAGAGCATCTGCTTCGCACCGACGAGATCCTGGATCATGCGGTCTTCCACGACTACCGCAGCGAGACCCAGATGTTGCGGTACCTGCGTTACCTGGCTGACAAAGATATCGCTCTCGACCGCTCGATGATTCCGCTGGGTTCCTGCACCATGAAGCTGAACGCAACCAGCGAGATGGAACCGATCACCTGGCCCGAGTTCGCCAACGTGCACCCGTTTGCGCCCGTCGAACAGGCCGCTGGATACGGCCAACTCACCACAGAGCTCGAAGCGATGCTGGTGGAGATCACCGGCTATGACGCGGTGTCGCTGCAGCCAAACGCCGGCTCACAGGGCGAACTCGCTGGCCTTCTTGCCATCCGCGGCTATCACCTGGCCAATGGCGACACCGATCGCACCGTCTGTCTCATCCCTGCGTCGGCTCACGGAACCAACGCCGCCAGCGCCGTCATGGCTGGCATGAAGGTCGTGGTGGTCGCGTGCGACGACGACGGCAACGTTGATGTTGGCGACCTCAAAGACAAGGCCAACGACGCTGGTGCGAACCTTGCGGCCATCATGGTCACCTACCCGTCCACGCACGGCGTGTTCGAGACCGCCATTCGTGAAATCTGCGACCTGGTCCATGAGCATGGCGGGCAGGTGTACCTCGACGGGGCAAACCTCAACGCGATGGTCGGCACGGCCAAGCCGGGCGAGTTCGGTGCAGATGTCAGCCATCTCAATCTGCATAAGACCTTCTGTATCCCCCACGGCGGCGGTGGCCCGGGTGTTGGACCAATCGGTGTCGGCGCCCACCTTGCTCCCCACCTGCCGAATCACCCCTTCACCGAGGAGGCCGGTCCAGCAACGGGAGCCGGAGCGATCAGCGCAGCACCCTGGGGATCAGCGGGCATCCTCCCCATTTCGTGGACTTACATCGCCATGATGGGCCCCGACGGCCTGCGCCGAGCCACCGAGGTAGCCATTCTCAACGCCAACTACGTCGCGGCCCGCCTCGACCCCCACTATCCGGTGC
>CAZGVQ010000714.1:0-1863 GCA_964529355.1 uncultured Acidimicrobiales bacterium | reverse complement strand
GAAGACATGGCAGCCCACGCCCAGGCGCAGGCCACCGAGGTCAATGCACTTCTCGCAAAGGCCGATCCCGCCGAAGCAGCCGAATACCGCAGCTGGGTTCTCGACGTTGCCGCCTCGGTAGCAGGCGCCGCAAAGGAAGGCGGCTTCCTCGGTATTGGCGGCGAAGAGGTTGGCGAAGGCGAAGAGCAGATGATGAGCGCCATCTCGGCGGCGCTCGGCGTGTCCTAACCCGCGCGCAGTCTCTGAAAATGGGAACACCGATGCCGGATCTCGCCGTGTAGCGACGGCCGTGAAAAGCTGTGCCCATGGCAGTCACGGAGACCCCTCAAAGCACTGCGAAGAAGTTTGTGCGCGCCGACGGCCCCGACAAGGTCACCGGCAGCGGTCGCTACGCGGCCGATCTCACGCTTACCGGGATGCTCACCGCGAAGTTCAGGTACGCGGGCGTAGCGCACGCTCGCATCACCAACATCGATGTCACCGCCGCCCAGGCCATCCCCGGCGTGTTCGCCGTGCTTACGGCCGACGATGTACCCGACCTGCGATACAGCCCCGTCGTCCCCGACCGTCACCTGTTTGCCAAGGACACCGTGCGATTCGAGGGCGAGGTGGTCGCGGCAGTTGCGGCTATCAATGCCGACGTCGCACAGCAGGCGGTCGACGCCGTGGTGTTCGAGTACGAAGAACTACCCGTGGTCGCCGATCTCGAAGCTGCGCTCGCTCCTGATGCCCCTCTGGTGCACGAGGAATGGGAAAGCTACGCCGTCACCGGCGATACACCCCGCGATCGAAACGTCGCCACCTTCTCTTCGATCACCAAGGGCGATCCCGACACCGCCATGGCAGCGGCCGACATCGTCGTGAAGCAGCGATACGTTGCCGATGGTTGCCATGCCGCGCCCATCGAGCCCCGTGGCGTGGTTGCCCAGTGGGAAGGGAACAAGGTCACGATCTGGACCTCGACTCAAGTGCCCTTCGACGCCCGCAGCGGTGTGTGTGAGACGCTGCAGATGCCCAGCAATCGGGTGCGGGTCATCGTGCCGCATCTGGGCGGCGGGTTCGGCGGCAAATGTGGCTTTCATTTCGAAGCCCACATCGCTGCGCTGGCCAAGGAGGCGAAACGCCCGGTGAAGCTGGTGTTCAGCCGCGAGGAAGAATTTCTCGCCCCCGACCGTCGCCGCGAGTCGATGATCATCGATCTCGAAACCGGTCTCAACGCCGATGGCACCATCGCCGCACGCCGAGGCTGGGTCGCCGTGGAGAACGGCGCCTACACCGCCGACTCGGCCTTCTTCCCGCAGTTGGCCGCCATGCATGTGGCCGGCCCGTACAAGATTCCCCACGCCCATATCGATTCGAGCCTGGTGTACACCAACCACCAGCCATCGGGTTCGGTGCGGGCGCCAACCGCGCCCCAGGGATGCTGGGCATGCGAGACCCACACCGACGAACTCGCCGAGGCCGTCGACATGGACCCGGTTGCGTTCCGCAAACTCAACGCTATCGACACCGGCGACGAGGGTGTGGTGGGTCAGGTCTATGACGAGATTGGTCTGCAGGAGTGCATCGATACCGCTGTCGAGGCGGCCGGCTACGGCCAGGATCTCCCCGACGACGAAGCCATCGGTGTGGCCATTGGCTGGTGGCCAAGCTTTCCCGGCCCATCCGGCGCGTTCGTGCGCCTCGATGCTGACGGTGCCGGACAAATCGTCACCGGCGCCCAGGAGTGTGGCACCGGCGCGGTGATGACACTTCGCCAGTTGGCCGCCGACGAACTTGGGATGGATCCCGAAGAGTTCGAGATCATCTATCAGGACACCGGTGTGGCGCCCTACGACACCGGCGCCACCGGTTCACAAACCC
>CAZGVQ010000713.1:0-1865 GCA_964529355.1 uncultured Acidimicrobiales bacterium | reverse complement strand
GCGTTCTGCATCACCTGCACCGCATCACATGCAGCAACCAGGTCGCCGGCAAGCAGCGACGCTTCAGACGTGTCTTTGTCGACGATGTACTCGACAACAAAGGACCCGGTGCCGTCTTCGTTGACGACGACGTTGGCATCAAGGCTGTAGCAGCTGGATGCGAGAACACTGAGAAGAACAAGTGCGCAGACCGAGCGAAATCGCCGCAGCGTGCGGAGATTCAGAGAACTGGTTTGGGGGAGAGCCATGACGTTCCTTCGTCTATTCGAAACCCGCATTGCTCTATCGGCACTATTCCCTCAGGGTTGAACACCCTTCGGGGGGCCGAGTTGCCCGGCAAATTCCCGACGAATGTCCTGCCCATGGGCATCGAACGCCGCTGCGGCTGTCGACGGGCGAGCCCGCAGAACACGATCCTGGCCACCACGGGGAATCGGGCTCAGGCTTGTGGTCCCCCAGATGAACCCGAGCGCCTCGCGAAGCGCCACATCGATGACCGCTGACCGGCCAGTCGTCAGCGCGTGCCAGGCCCCTACTGCGGCAACAAGCCCACCGATCGGGTCGGCGATGGCATCGCCCACAAAACCCTCTGGCGCCGATTCGGCCGTGGAAGACCGCACGACGACCCCCGCCGCGCCAGCAACGTCGTCGCCAAAGCCCACCCGATTCGACCATGGGCCGGTCCGCCCGTACGCGGTAATGCTCACCCAACAGCCTCCGGTGCGACGCACCTGGTCAGCCGGATCGATGCCGAGGCCAGCCATCACCCTGGGACGGGAGCTCTCGAGGACAACATCGGCCGACGCGAGGAGCGCATCGAGTACTCGGCGATCCTCAGGATCGGCAAAGTCGAGGGCGACGGTCTCTTTCCCTCCATTCATGAGGTCAAAAAAGGCTCTGGGGCCCGACCGCGCACCATCCGGCCGTTGTCGGCCCTCCACCTTGATCACCCGACAACCCACGGCGGCCAGCAGCGAACCGCACAACGGGCCCGCCCAGAGCGAAGTGAGGTCCACGACCAACAGGGGCCGCCCACGGGGACCGGATAGCGCGTTGCTGGTTGGACCGAAATCGGTCACTACAAAGGGAGCGTCCAACCCATCGCCATGGCGTGCCTTGATTTGCGGGTCGACCGGGCGGGAACCCTCTGCCCCGATCGGGGCCGGCGGGACCCGAGCCGCGGGAAGACCAAGCAGTCGGGCTCGCTCATCAAGGTCGGCGATCGTCCGTGTGGCAGTGAGGGCGATCACCTCGCTCCAGTCGCGGTGATCAACCTGGGTATCGAGCAGGGCGGAGAGACTCCGGGCGTCTTCGTGACGAGCCAGGTTGAGGCAGAACCAGCCGTCGAGGGCCGGCAGCATCCACGCGGTGCCGCCCACCGATTGCGCCACGCCATCCACGGTCGGTCGACCCCGCAGGCCGGCGAGCAGCGACCGTTCGGCCAACAATTGAAGCGGCCCGACCGCGACCGGCGCCATCTGGCCCAGGTTCTCAAGCCGACCGATGCACGGTTCGGTGGGTTGGAAATGCTGCGACTGCGAATCACGCGTGAGGCTCGCCAATCCACTGGACTGCCAGGTCAGGCGTTGCGCGCCGGGCGTGGCCCTTTCGGGGTAGGCCGCGGGCAGCTCCTGGGAAATCGCATCGACCAGACCGCACCAGCCCCCAACGTCGGGGACTGGCGGCATGGTCACTTCACCCTGGTTCGCGGACACGGTAGGAAGACTCACATACCCTCACGGCCCTGGCCAGCACAGTCCTGGCCAGCACAGCGAAGTCGGACCCCGGCGCATCGCAGACTATTGTGGGCGGCCAAACGTACAAACAAGCACCACAGATCAGGTCGAGGAGATTTTCACATGACC
>CAZGVQ010000712.1:0-1868 GCA_964529355.1 uncultured Acidimicrobiales bacterium | reverse complement strand
ATTGGTGGGCAAGGCCCGACTGATCGATCTTGGCCTGTTGGTGGGTGAGCTCACCCTTGGTGACGAGCAGCAGCCGGTAGTTCTCGGCTAGCGCAGCGACCGCTTCTTCCACGCCGGGCAACAGGTGCACGGGAAGGCGAAGAAGGTTTTTTCCGATGTCGAGAAGGTGGTTGATGTCGGCGGTTCCGATGGCGCCGTCGCTCAGCTCGGTGGCTGCTTCGACCATCGACAAGGTGAAGCACTTCACGCCGACCCCGTAGATATCGAGGTGATCGCGCTGGATCTCAAACAGCCGAGCCGACACTTCCTGGCGTGACCGATCGGCGCAGTACGGATTCAGAAGGTCGACAAACTCCGACTCGGCCTGCTGAAAGTTGTCTTCATTGGCCCACAGCGTGTCATCGGCATCGAGGGCCACAACGAGCTCGTCGGTGGAGTGATCCATAGGAGCCAGACCCTAGCGAAAGGCCTGTGCAGCGAGAACTAGCGGAGGGCGGCGAACTCGGTGCGGCGGTTCTGGGCGCGTCCGTCGGCGGTGTCGTTGCTGGCAACCGGCTCGTTTGCACCCAACCCGAGCGCAACCAGCCGTTCGGGTTCGACGTCGTTATCGATGAGGTAGGAGGCGACGGCATCGGCGCGGGCCTGGCTGAGCACCAGGTTGTCGACAACGTCACCGTCTGCGTCGGTGTGGCCTTCGATGCTGATGGTCGTTTCCGGGAAGTCCGATAGCAGGCCTACCAGGTCGTCGAGAATTGTCTCAGCGTCGGCCGAAAGGTCGGCTGAGCCGGGTGCAAAGACGGCTGCGTCGTTGAACCGAACCTCGAGGTCGGCGAGTTCGTCGTCGAGGTCCAGCTCGGGCTCGGTGACGGGAACCGTGGTGGTGGGTGCGGGTTCGGGTTCGGGTTCGTCGGGTTCCGGTTCTGGCTCTTCGGCAGGGACGGTCGTGTCGGGTGCCGGCGGAACGGTCTCGGCAGGTTCGACCGGTTGGGGGTCGTCGTCATCGGCGATCCTGGCGTCGCGGATGCCCCATTCGGCGTCGAGGATCTCTTCGGCGCGCGCGGCATCCTCGCCTGCCAGACCACTGATCGTGGCGGTCCGTCCGTCGAGCTCAACCGTCGCGCCGCTGATTCCCGCTTCGTCGAGGCGTTCGAGCGCCTCGCCCTGCAGATGATCTTCGATCCGCGGGATGGCAAGCCAGGCGGTGATGGCCCCAAGGAGTCCAAAAAGCACGATGCCGACCCCGATTACCAGGGGGGTTCGATTGGGACTCGCTGGGGTGCGGGTGGTCGTGTGTGCCGGTGGGGGTGCGACGGGTGGGCCCGGAGTCTTGCCGGCGAGGGGCTGAATCTGAGCACGGGGCTGCTCGAACGACTTCGCCACTTGGCGAAAGCCACCAGGTTTGAGATCGGGCACCTCAGGCATGGATCCCAAGTGTAGAGCAGGTTGCTTCGTAGAGTGCATTTCGGTGTATTTGAAACTAGGTCAGGGGGTATCCTCCCAGTTCAGGACTGTGCGGAGTACCGTCTTTGGCGTGACTGTGTGTGTCCGATCTGGCTGTGGCCGGGAAACGGTGGCCCTGGCGTCCTTCGACCGGGAGAACCTGGTGGTTCGGCTTCGCAACACCGATACCGACACTGCCTTCACCATCGGACTGTGCGATACCCATGTCTCGCGGCTTACGGTGCCCATCGGGTGGACCTTGGCCGACGAACGGGTCGACGCGCCGGTCGAAAGTTCGTCGCGGCCGGAGCCTCGGGGTGAACCCACCGACACCTCAGGAGAGTCCACAACTCGACGACGCCCATCGTCGCCCGAGGGCGGATTGTTGAACCGTGCCTTCCAAGGCCCCGAGTCGGACTCGCAGACCA
>CAZGVQ010000711.1:0-1868 GCA_964529355.1 uncultured Acidimicrobiales bacterium | reverse complement strand
GAACGGTGCCCACCACGCCGCCAGCGGTGAAGAGTTTCATCTTGCGAGCCTTGGTGGGAACCACGCTGAGAGGTTGATGCTCGGCGGTGAGGCGAGATTTGTGGTTGGGGCCAATCTGATAGAGCACCGAAAGCGCGGCCATCATGATCGCGGCAAGGATCGGGAACCGGGCGATTCGGATCGCCCAGTCGCCGGCTGCGCCAAGCTCGAGTTCGTCGAGCACCGCAGGAAGCGCGCTCATGACAAACATGGCGATGCCCAGAACCAACAACGTGCCGATGAGTAGAAACAGTGCGGTGCCGCGAAGCACCGGGAATTTTCGCGTTTCACTGAGCCCCCAGACGACATTGAGCGCTTTCATGAGGTTGGCAACCGCGCCCGACGCGCTGAAGAAGGCAAGAGCGATGGAGATTGCGAGCGCGATACCAGCGCTGTCGTCCTCAACGATGTTGGTGAGCTGCTCGCCCACGAAATCTCGCGTTGATTGCGGTTGCGTGGACAGACCGTCCTCGACCTGGGTCACGACATCGTCGGGGTCGGCCACAAGGCCATACACGCTGATAACCCCCGTAAGGGTGGGCACAAGGGCAAAGAACGCAAAGAACGCAATGGCCGCCGCGTAAATGGGAGTGTTGTGGGCTTTGATGCGGGCAAGAAGGGCTTTGACGAGACTCACAAATGGAGATCTTAGGCGGTGCGCCCACGGGGTACGCTCAAGGGATGAAGAGATTCCTCAGCGACCTGCGCGGTAGCCATAGTCAGGCCCAGATGATCCAGCTCGCAAGCAGCGCGATTTCGCTGTTTGTCATCCTCAAGCGATTCCGGAAGGCCAGCGGACGTGTGAAAGAGTTCCGCCTGTCACAGATCACCGACGATCTGCCCTTCGTGTAACCAGACGAGAAAGAGCAACCACCATGCAGAGATTTGACGGAACTGTCGCGCTCCTGACGGGCGCGGCCTCGGGAATCGGCCGAGCGACCGCGATTCGACTCGCCGCCGAGGGCGCCAACGTCGTCGGATGCGATATCGACGCCGATGGTCTTGCCGCCACCGGCCAGACCATCGCCGAGGCCGGAGGATCAGGCGAGTTTCGACCCATGACCGTCGATATTTCCGATCGCGCGGCTTGCCATGCTGCGGTTGGCGAGACCGTTGAGACTTTCGGCCGACTCGACGTGCTGGCCAACATCGCCGGAATCGCGCGCTCCGAACACGTCGTCGACGTCACCGAAGAGCAGTGGCGCCAGATGTTCGGTGTGAACGTCGATGGCATGTTCTGGCTCAGCCAGGCCGCGATCCCTCACCTGCTCGCCTCGGCCGAGGGCGGCTCGCTCGGCAATATCGTCAACATCGCGTCCAACGCAGGACTGATGGGCCAGGCGTTTACCGTCAACTACTGCGCGACAAAAGGGGCCGTGGTCAACATGACCAAGGCCATGGCTATGGAGTTCGTGAAGACTCCGCTGCGCATCAACGCCGTTGCCCCGGGCGGCACCGACACCAATCTGGTCGCCAACTTCTCTATGCCCGCAGACGTCGACTTCGAGCTCATGGGTCGCTACACCTCGCCGCGCGGCTTTTCGACGCCCGACGACCTGGCCAACGTCGTTTCCTTTGTCGCCTCAGCCGATGCCCGGGCCATCCATGGCGCGGTGCTCAGCGCCGACAACGGCATCACCAGCGGCTGACCAACCATCCCGATGACTTCCCCAGCCTCCAGCAGTCCGTTTATCTTCGGCGTAGACCTCGACGGGGTCTGCGGCGACTACACCCTGGCGTTTCGCGAGGTGGTGGCCGAAGAGTTCGGCGTGAAACCCGAGTCGCTTCCGCTTGAACGCTCGTGGGATTTCAACGAGTGGGGCCTGACC
>CAZGVQ010000710.1:0-1875 GCA_964529355.1 uncultured Acidimicrobiales bacterium | reverse complement strand
GGCATGCGACTGCTCGGGGAGACCCTCAGCATCAAGGGCCGGTTTGAAGGATTGCTCAGCGGCCCGAACGCGCTCGCCGGTTCGGCTGGTTCCGCGTTGTTGCTCGCCGCGAGCCAGGCGGTGCTGCCATCGAACGCGACGCCGCGGTGGGTCCGGTGGGTCGCCGCAGCACTGGGTGCCGCGTTTCTGGCGGCGGTGTCGCGCGGCTACACGCTCGGCCTGCTCGCAGCCGGCGGGTTCATGATCGTCACCGTGCGAGGACAGTTTCGTCGACCGTCGCGGCTCGTGCTGGCGCTTCTCACCGTTGGCGTGTTGCTTCCGCTCGTCACCTTCCAGCTGGCCGACCGGATCGACGGGTCATCCGAGGATGCCAGCGTCAGCACGAGATTTCTTCTCTTCGACCGGGCGTTCGACCTCTGGTCGGAGTCGCCGCTCACGGGCATCGGCATCGGCACGTTCGAGCAACGAAACGTCGACCTCGACGCGGTGGTCCCCGGGCTTGCCTCACTGCGAATCCAAGGGGACTATCAGCGTGAGCTGGTGCGGTTCGATGCTGAGGGCGGTCAGCACACCCACAACGTGGTGTTACAAACACTGGTCGACGGCGGACTGATCGGGCTTGCGATGATCGGCTTCTTGTTGGTTGCCGCATGGCGAGCAGCCGCGGACGCGGCGAATGATTGGCTGCATCTCTACACGCGCGTCTCGCTGGTGTTTCTTCTGGTGTCGGGGTTCACCGGGGGGCTCACGTTGTATTCCGCCTCGATAGCAACTCTGCCGTTTCTGGCGTTCGCCTTCGTGCTCCGCTCGGCTCCTTCTGCTTCTCCGTTGTCGTAACAGCCCGAATAGGGATCGCGACAGCCATCTAAACATCTGCCACATCAGTACTGTTTGGTCACAAAAAGCCACGCAACGCGGTCGAGTTTCGAGGGTTCACCACTTGGAGCGCGAGATCTGGAAAGGTGTGAGCGGCCACTGAGATCAGTGGAACACCCCACACCTCCACAGACCCCACCGAAAGGCAGCGCTGCGATGAAGATGGTTCGTCGTCGGCACCTTCGAGGCCGAATTCGCAACCAACGCACACCGATTCTTGGTGTCGTCGCCCTGATGGCGTTCGTCGTCGGCTCGGTCTTTCTTGCGCTGGTTGGTCTGGCACCGCTGACGTCGACCGTCGGTGCGCAGACCCCAGCGGAGCAGCCGCCGGATCCTTCCGATGATGAGCTGTGCTTCGGCCTGGTGCCTACTGCCGAGGTGACCGCTGATGAGACCTTTTTCGGAACCGATGGCGATGACGTAATCGTTGGAACCAACGGCGCTGACGTGATCTTTGGGTTGGGAGGCGACGATGTGGTTTGTGGCCTTGGTGGCGACGACAACATTCACGGCGGGGCTGGCGACGACATCGTCGACGGCGGGCACGGATTCGACCGGTTGGCCGGCGATGGTGGCACCGACGAACTCCGCGGCGGCACCGGAAACGACCGCATCTTCGGCGGTACGGGCGACGACCTGGCGGTCGGCGATGAAGGCGACGACATCATCGGCGGAGGGCCGGGCAACGACTTTGTCTCGGGTCACGCCGGCGACGATCTCCTGTGGGGCAATGACGGCACCGACGTCGTGGTCGGTGGCGAAGGCGACGACGAACTGGCCGGAGGAGCGGGCGACGATGAGCTCTATGGCCAACTGGGTCACGACCTGCTGGTCGGGCAGGCGGGCGACGACCTGATCCGCGGGGGAGACGGCAACGACACCGCTTCAGGGAATCTTGGCAACGACGACGTCGGCGGCGGACGCGGCGATGACTTCGTGGCGGGTGACCTCGGCGACGACGTCTTGTACGGCGGGCGAGGCGACGACGCGATCGGTGGC
>CAZGVQ010000709.1:0-1879 GCA_964529355.1 uncultured Acidimicrobiales bacterium | reverse complement strand
GCATGTAACCGCTGGCATAGATGGCGACCAATGATCCAATAAAAGTCACCATCATCAGCATGATACAAGTCAGCGGGTCGGATCGAAGTGAAACGTCGATCCTGAAATCGCGACTGACATTGGGAGCGTCGCTGGCCGGTACCAGTTTGGCGCCGACATCGTGGGCATCCTTGACATTGGCCCAGGTCCACAGCGTTTCGACATGCTCGTACCCAACGGTCGTCGTTGCTCCGCCCTCAGCCGCGTCATACTGCGCCCTGATCTCACCTCGCACATGAGCTGCCAGTAGCAGACTGCAAACGAATGAACCGATGCAACAAGCAATCACTGGCCAGTGGCTGTGCTTCCGCAGCACTTTGGCACCAAGCACAGCCGTGATGATCGCTGCCAACAGGGGCAGCAGCGGAATCAGTATCATCAATGTTCGAGGACTGAGCATGTTTTATGTCTTTGTATTTCCTTCGCGTCCGCGAGGGGGCGAATCAGCGTTTACACTTTGCTTCGGTAGCGTGATGGTTCCGCATCCGGTTTGACACCAGCCGGTGACAGCGACGGCCACTCCTCGGTCGGATCCAACGCTTCGGGGACTTCTTTGTCAACGAATGGCGACCAGCCCTCTTCGCGCGACTGCTGCCAGCTGGCGATATCAAGATTGCCGACCTTTTGGCAGAGCATCAGGATCAGAACCAGTGCGATTCCCGCCTCACACGCCGCCACCGTGATGATAAAGACGACGAACATCTGGCCGTCCCAGTTGTTGTGAAACCGTCCCCATGAAATCAGGCTGAGCGAAATTCCCTGCAGCATCATTTCCGCACAGAGAAACATGACGATCACGTTGCGGCGAACGAGAAATCCGGCCAAGCCCAACCCGAACAGGATGGCTCCGATCGTCAGATAACATTGCAACAAAGCGACTTCGTTCATATCGCAACCCCTTCCGCGACGGGCTCGTCGTTTTTGGCCACGATTTCGTTCCGCTGGACAGTTGCGTCTGCTGGCTCGGACACCGGGATGGTCTTTTTCCGATTGGAGCCATGAGCCGCCATTGCGACGGCGCCAACCAGCGCCACCATCAGCAAGGTTGCCGCAAGCTGCACATTGATCAGGTGTTTCGTAAACAAGTGTCCGCCCAGCGCCGCGACGTGATCATCGACCAAAATATCCTGCGTCGCGTTTTGAGGTGTCGTTCGAGCCAGTTCGCCAAGGGGAGTCGCCGCAACGGCGCCAACAATCAACGCGGCAAAGCCGACGCCAGCGATACAGCCTAGTAGCGATGGAATTTTGCCCCAACTGATTCGATCGTAAAACGAATGGCCTTCGGGCTGAGCCAACATCAACACAAACAGAAACGTCACGACGATCGCACCCGCGTAGACCGCCACGGTGGCAATCCCCAGAAACTGCGCTCCATTGATCAGAAACAGCCCGCCGGTCCCCAGCAGCACCAGGGCGAACCAGATCGCACAATACACCGGACTGCGTGATGTGATCGTGGCCACACCCGCCGACAAGGTCAAAGCCGCCAACACCCAGAACATGACGACCATCAGTTCCAACTGCATCACGGGCAAAAAGCTGAACAGGAGAATCGCGCCGATGGCAGCCAGAAACGCGCCGAAGACTTTGCGATATCGCTTCAGCCCCGGCAGCATCAACCAGATTCCCAAACCACCGATCAGCGTTGCCAACAGTAAACGAACATTCGGCTGCATGCCCCAGGCTCGCACGGCGGTAGACCACCCTTGGGCACGGTCCATCAACGAAGTGGCTTCGGCCGAGTTCTCGGCAGCACCTTGGGCCACCTCCCCGGCGGCTTGCTGAGCAAACAGAATCAAATTCGAAAGGGCCGGAGGCATCAGACCGTACCCCCATAATC
>CAZGVQ010000708.1:0-1880 GCA_964529355.1 uncultured Acidimicrobiales bacterium | reverse complement strand
TCCTGCTGGTGACCGTTGGGGTGATGGGCGTCTCGGCGCTCATCGGCTTCAGTGGGTTGCTCTCGTCGGTAACGCAGGGCGGCGAAGCTGCCGCCATTTTCACCGACGCGGCCGAACTCCCCGATGAGTTGGTCGACGCCGTGCAGTGGTTCCCGGATGCTCAGGATCTGCCTCGCCCGATGGAACCGCTCACTCGCCGCGATGTGACCTCGTCGTGGATTCGAGCCTGGTCACAGCTGACGCTGGCCGCGGAGACCGGAGACACATCGGGCGTCGAGGTCTACTTCTCCAACTCGGCCCGCGAAGCGGTGCTTTCCGATGTCGAGAATCTGTCGACCCGACCGCTCCACCAGTTTTCCCACGAGCTTCAGGTGACCTTCTACTCCGAGGATGGTCAGGTCCTCGGACTCACCGCGACGACCGGTGTGGTCAGGGAGGAGCCGTTCGCCGATGGGCAACCCCGGTTCTTTGAGACCACCGAAACCTTCGAGTCGGTACTGGTTCTCGAAGACGGCAACTGGCGAATCCACCATTGGGTTCGAGTGGCAGTCGATGGGCAGTGGCTTGTCGGCGCTCCACCGTCGTCGACCACCGACCTGCTTGCTGAAAGCGAGGACGCACAACAGCTGGGTGAACTGCGCGTGGCTGGGCTATCGGCCGCCGAGACATCCGTCGGCATCCCGGCCGAAGCCGACGCGATTGATCAGGCCCTCGATGTGCTGGCGACCGCTCAGCCCGCGAGCCCGGTGCGGGTGCCGGTGGCCTTGGCCGCGTCGGGTGGGGGCACGCTGTCGGGAGAATCGGTCGACGCGCTCGAGTTGGTGCTGGAGCGCGCCACGCGAGAAGGCGTGCAGATCATCGTGTCGCTGTACGACGGACTCGTGGTGCCCGACGAGATCGGGCCGAGCACGTGGTTCGCGCATCGACAACACCTCGCGGCAATCGAGACCGCAGTAGGAGGCCACGAAGCGCTCGCTGCGATCGAGTTGACCAATGGGGTCGACGCCCCAGACTCCCAACTGTTCTCTGCGTGGCTCATCGGTCTCAGCGAAGCGATCGAAGTATCGGGTCCCCTCGTGGTTGGCTCGGCCCCCGAACCAAGCGGCACGCCCTGGCTGGCGGCCCTGATTCTCCTGGCGCTGGCCGCAACGGCGGTCATGTCCGTCGTTGGGTTCCGTCGCTTCACGCAGCGGGGCGACGCCTCGATCAGCGAGGTGTCCAACCTCGCCCGCATGGACGAGATCGACGGTTCTGAGAACCAGGACGATCCCGACAATTTTGGTGAAGTCGACGCGGCCTGAGTCTCGGCCCGGTACTCTTGACCGCTGCGAGGCTTCGATTTAGCCTTAGCACCGAAGACATCGCTGGCTCGTCGACGAATTTTCGTCGCCAGAGGCCGCTTTATCAGCCATTTGGCAACTCGACAACCGGTCGGGTTGTCTTGTAGAGCTCTGTGCCAGTAGCCTTGGCTACGCCGTGCACGCCCTTCCCTCCTCTTGGTGACCCCTTTCAAGGATCTTTACGCGTCTGCGTTGGAGAGACTTGTCTGAAGTCGGCCCGAGGTGGGAGACAATGAGTCTTTTTAGGCTCCAAGGAGTATTGAGTGACTGATCGATCAGCTGCTCGCGAACGCTTCTCGTTTGAGAATATCGGTGAAGCGCTCGAATTGCCCGATCTCATCGCCGTCCAGCGTGAGTCGTTCAAATGGTTCCTCGATGAGGGACTTGCGAACACCTTCCGCGACATTTCGCCGATTAAAGATTTCACCGAGACACTTCAGCTCGAACTCGAGTTCGATCCAAACGACGAGGACCTCCGGCCACCACCGAAGTTCTCCGTCGAGGAGTGCAAAGAGAAGGACATGACCTACAGCGCGCCGA
>CAZGVQ010000707.1:0-1890 GCA_964529355.1 uncultured Acidimicrobiales bacterium | reverse complement strand
ATCTCATCGGCTTGATTCGCTGAGTCAGCAAGACCGTTGCGGAGCGTGCCCCACAACTGGTCGTTGCTTGGGTCGCCATCGGTGTGGTTGACCCACGTAAGGCCGTCGATGCCGCCTCCGCCACCAGCGGTGAAGCTGAACTGGCTGACAGGTGTCGTGCTACCCGGGGTAAACACGTAGACCTCATCGGTCACATCATCGAATGACCACAGCTCATTGCGGTCTTGGTTGGCAGCTAGTGACTCGACACCCTCAAGGCCGGTGGTCCCGAGCTCGGTACCGACTCCGCTGGTCCAGGCGACCATCGTGCCGGGGCCGTCGTTGATCGTGTAACACGTCGTGTTGTTCAACTGCGCCGTGGCGTTCGGTGTAGACGCGGCCAAGCTCATCACAGCGCCAAGCATGGCTACTGCGATGAGCGCAACGATCGGCACAATGAAGCGCCTGCGTCTCCGCCCAGGGGCGGTACTACTTACATGGGTCATCCCTATTTACTCCGTTTCATAACGCAGGTGCGTACTCCTGCGTAGTAAGACCACAGCGGGCATCTTGGAACAGTTCCAACATGGCGGCCCCGCGACGGGTCGACAATCACTAGTGATCTTAGACCGAAGAAGGGGTTCCGAACACACTTTGGACTGGTTTCCCCTCGCGCGGAGCAAGTCCTTCGGCCTACGCGCGGAACGACCCGGTCGTTTATGGGTCCGGCGACTCAACCGATGGAGAGGATTCGGTCACCCTGCGTAGTGGGACCAGCGCAGTACTGGTGCCGACTTGACGAGACAGTTCATCGACTTTGCGGCGCAGTCCGTCGATGGCGGCTTCGAGCTCCAATACGCGTGCAACACCGGCCAGATTCAAGCCTTCATTGGTGAGTTCTTGTACGCGCCGGATCTGTTCCAGGTCAGAGTCGCTGTATCGCCGGCTCATACCCCCGGTTCGGGCCGGGGTGAGCAATCCTTTTCGTTCGTACACGCGTAGCGTTTGCGGGTGCACGCCAGTTAGCTCGGCGGCGACCGAAATGATGTACACCGCACGGGTGCGATCAGTAGCCATTTTGGACCCTAGGGGTATGGAGATGGAGTTGAGGTTGATCGCCCGTATGTGGTAGCGAACGCACTGGTGGTCGCGGTGTCATCGAGGCGGCCGGCGTCATGGCAACAGGTGTTCGCGAGGGGACTCGGTATCGAGTTCGGCGAACGATGCAAGTGCCTCGGACTGCTTCTTCGACAGATTCTTTGGCACCGCAATCTTGACCGTCACCACCATGTCGCCCGGGTCACCAATGTCGCCATCTGGCACACCTGCGCCTCGTACGCGGAGCTTGCGGCCATGTTGGGTACCGGCGGGGATGCGAACCGTCTTGGTTTCGCCGCCGTAGGTCGGAACTCGTACTTCGGCTCCGAGGGCCGCCTCGGCAATCGTGACGGGTAGGTCCAGCGTTATCTTGGCGCCGTCGCGGCCAAAGATTTCATGTGTCTCGGTGGTGACTTTGACATAGAGATCGCCAGGGGGATCGCCGGGTCCGCCTTTTCCGCTCAACCGGATGCGCTGGCCGTTTTTTACGCCGGCCGGAATGCGCACCTTCATCTCGCGCTTACCGTTTGCGTCGGTCAGGCTGATCGTGGTCGTGGTGCCTCGAACCGCCTCGTCAAACGTGATTGACAGACGAGCTTCTTGGTCGCGGCCTGGGCGCTTGATGCGCGCATATCGGCCGCCAGGTTGATCACCAAAGAGTCGACCGCCATCGCCACCAGCAGCTTGGCCAAACACCGAACCGAACAGATCGCCTAAATCGACGCCTTCGAAACCGAAGCCTTGGCCGCCGCCACCACCGCCGCCGCCGAAGGCACCGCCCATGGGGCCCATGCGGCGCGCTTGGTCGTAGCT
>CAZGVQ010000706.1:0-1891 GCA_964529355.1 uncultured Acidimicrobiales bacterium | reverse complement strand
GTCCAGCAAGGCGAGCAAGGATCCGGTCAAGGCAAGGCGCCTCTGGGACCTATCGATCGAGATGACCGGTGTCGACCCGGAAGTCTGACGTGCACGATTCACGGGCTTTCGCAACCTGACAGAAGCGCTGCACATAATGGGACGGTGGATCCGCTCGAAGTCTCGAGTGTTGCAGGATGGAGACCTTATGACCGATGTCCAGACCTCACGCGAAGACTGGTTGGCTGCCGAGGTATTTCGCAGCCCCGAACAGGAGCAGGGCCTGTTCTCGGGCGATGTTCCTGGCGCCGACGAACTGCCGCTCGACGAGATCAACCCGTTCAACGCGCACCTGTTTCGAGAGAACCGGTGGCACGACCACTTCGCTCGCCTTCGCAGCGAGGATCCGGTGCACTTCAACGAGTTGGGGTCAGCAGGGCGTTACTGGTCGGTTACCCGGTGGGAGGATGTGCGGGCTGTCGACGGCGACTGGAAGAACTATTCGTCGGGCAACGGCATCACCCTCTCGCCTCCTGTGGGCACACCTCCGCCGGAGCACGTCGTGCCGTTCAATGCATTCATCGCGATGGATCCGCCGAAGCAGACCGACCAGCGAAAGACGGTTCGCGGAATCTCGGCGCCCAGCAGCCTGCGCAACATTGACGAGTTCATTCGGGAGCGCACGGTCTCGGTACTCGAGTCGCTTCCGGAAGGCGAAACCTTCGACTGGGTCGACACCGTGTCGGTCGAGTTGACCACCTTGATGCTGGCAACCCTTTTCGACTTTCCGTTGGAGGACCGGCGCAAGCTCACACGTTGGTCCGATGTCATAACCACCCTCCCGCAGCCGGGCAGCGGTTTCGAGTCCTTCGAGCAGCGTCGCGACGAGATGTTCGAGTGCGCCGAGTACTTCGGACGCCTGTGGGCCGAGCGACGCGAGAACCCGGGCAACGACCTGGTGTCAATGCTTGCGCATGGCGAGCACACCAAGGACATGTCGGCCATGGATCATCTGGGCAACCTGATCCTGCTGATCGTCGGCGGCAACGACACCACCCGTAACACCATGTCGGGCAGCGTCTACGCCCTCAACAAGTGGCCCGACCAGTACGACAAGCTCATCGCCAACCCCGACCTAGTGAGCAACCTGGTGCCCGAGATCATTCGTTGGCAGACCCCGCTGTCGTACATGCGACGCACGGCCACCAACGATGTTGAGCTTGGTGGCAAGCAGATCCGCAAAGACGATCAGGTGCTCATGTGGTACTGCTCGGCCAACCGCGACCAAGACGTCTTTGGTGACACCGCCGACCAGTTGGATATCGAACGGTCCAACGCCGACCGCCATCTCTCCTTTGGTTACGGCGTGCACTTCTGCATGGGTGCCCGCATCGCCGAGCTACAGCTGCGAATTCTCTGGGAAGAGGCTCTACGGCTCTTCGAGCGAATCGAGGTTCAGGCCGAACCCGAGCGGGCCTTCTCGTCGTTCGTCAACGGGTATCTCACCCTTCCGGTGAAAATCACTCGCCGTTAGCTCATGACTTTGTGCGCCTATGACCTACTGCCCGTCCCGGCGGGCTCGTCCGTTCCGGTGGAAAGGGGAAACGATGACTCTTCTCGATGGTCCGGACGCTAACGACCTCGAAGGTCTCGCGATCACGGCCTCGGGGGTGGACCGCAGCGGTCCAACGCTCGTGCCCGTCGACCGCTACATCTCGCCCGCGTGGATGGCGATCGAGAACGAGAAGGTGTGGCCCAAGACGTGGCAGATCGCCTGCTCGCTCGACCACGTGGCTGATCCAGGCGACTTCTACGAGTATCGGGCGGGTTGGCTCTCCCTCCTTGTGGTCCGAGGTCAGGACGGCGCGCTTCGGGCGTTCCAGAATGAGTGCCGCCATCGCGGCAACGCCAA
>CAZGVQ010000705.1:0-1899 GCA_964529355.1 uncultured Acidimicrobiales bacterium | reverse complement strand
TCCCGATGCCGCAAGGATTCGCGCACCCATCGGCACCTCAAAGGACCCGGGTACCGATTCGTCGACAATCGTTTCGACACCAAGCTCCCGGAGCCCCCGCATGGTCCCTTCGAGCAGTCGCCCGACGATCTCGGTGTTCCAGCGGGCACGGACGATTCCAATCCGCAGCCCAGCGCCGTCGAGTCCCTCGGGCGTGGTTGCCCGTTCATCACCTGATGCCATCACCGAACCGTAGACCAGCCCTGTCTCGTCGGCCCATGTGTCACCACCACATGATTTCTTTCACCACCGATCGTCGCTCTAGGTTCAGAAGCCATGGCCATCGACTTCACCCTCTCTCCCGAACACGAAGAGATCCGCGACCGGATCCGAACCTTCATCAACGATGTGGTGAAGCCTGCCGAGGAGATCATCGAGGGCAAGAACGGCGACGAACCCCTCAGCGGCAAAGAGCGCATCAAGCTGCTCATCGACCTTCGCAAGCAGGCGTCCAAAGCCGGTTTGTGGCTCCCCCACATGCCCGAAGAGGTAGGAGGCATGGGTCTCGGCCACGTGGCGATGGCGATGGTGCAGGCCGAGGCCGCCAAGTCCTACTACGGACCCTGGGTGCTCAACGCCCAGGCCCCCGACGAAGGCAACATGCATACGCTGCACCACTGGGCCACCGACCAGCAGAAAGAGGACTACCTCCAACCACTGCTCGACGGAAACACGTGGTCGTGCTTTGCCATGACCGAGCCCGAAGTCGCCGGGTCGGACCCCACGCTCATCCGCACCACCGCCTACGAAGATGGCGACGAGTGGGTCATCAACGGCCACAAGTGGTTCATCTCCAACGCCCACCGGGCCAGCTTCGCCATCCTCATCGCCCGCACCGAAGACAACCCCGATATCCCCCAGGCGGCCAACAGCGCCTTCATCGTCGATCTGCCCTCCGAAGGCTGGAACGAGGTACGCCAGATCGAGACCATGCACGGCGGCACCGGCCACAGCGAGATCCTCATCGAGGACCTGCGGGTCCACAAAGACAAGATGCTCGGAGGACGCGGCCAGGGTCACCTTCTCGGCCAGTATCGCCTCGGCCCGGCCCGACTCGCTCACTGCATGCGGTGGATCGCCCAGGCGGAAACGGCGCTCGACATGATGGTCGACCGGTCGCTCAACCGGTTCTCCCACGGATCACTTCTGGCCGAGAAGCAAGGCATCCAGTGGCTCATCGCCGACTCGGCCATGGAGCTCTACCAGAGCAAGCTGATGGTGCTGCACGCCGCGTCGAAGATCGATGCCGGCGAAGACTTCAAGGCCGAGGTCTCCATGGCCAAGCACTTCGTCGCCAACTCACTCAACCGCATCATCGACCGCTCAATCCAGGTGCACGGTGCGCTCGGCTACTCCACCGACACTCCACTGGCCCACATGTACCAACACGCCCGCTGGGCCCGATTCGCCGATGGCGCCGACGAAGTTCACCAGATGCGAATCGCCCAACGAACCATCGCCGCCTACACCGACGAAGGCACCACAAAAAGAGCAACCGGCAACCTGCCGATATAATCGGTCGCTCTCGTCGCTGCGCTCCTTCGCTCTGCGCTTCGCTATGACCCGCCAGCTTCAACCTCGGCCTCCGCTGGCGCTCCGGCTCGACACCCACCGCTGTGGCTGTGGTGCTCCGCGACTTACAAGTCTGCCAGGAAGTCTTTGATTGCTTTGGCTACTGGTTGACCGTGCTTTTTGTGGACGCTGTGGCCAGCGTCTGGGATGACTACCGATGAACGGACGTCGAGGTACTTCTCGAAGACCGCTGCCGATGCCGCGAAACGCTTGTCGTGCTCTCCGACGATCACCAGGGTTGGCGCCTCGATCTCTTCGAGATTGTCGATGACCCATGCGTCGGTGTGC
>CAZGVQ010000704.1:0-1933 GCA_964529355.1 uncultured Acidimicrobiales bacterium | reverse complement strand
TCGATGACCCGAGCCATCTCGGCGAAGATGAGGCTCGCTTCGGCAGTGGGGTCCTCGGCCATGATGGGCCGCCCGGAATCCGAGCCCTGTCGAAGCTCGGGTACCAGCGGCACTTTGCCGATCAGCGGAACCTCGAGACGCTCGGCCAGGTCGAGGCCGCCGCCCGAGCCGAAGATGTCGTACTTCTTGCCATCGTCGCCGGTAAACCACGACATGTTCTCGATGACTCCCTTGACCTCGAGGTTCACCTGCTTCGACATGTAGGCCGCCCGCTGAGCAACCCGCTGGGCGGCGGGCTGAGGTGTGGTCACCACAAAGACCTCGGAGCGAGGCAGGAACTGTGCGAGGGACAAGCTGATGTCGCCTGTACCGGGTGGAAGATCGACAACCAGGAAGTCGGGTTCGTCCCAGTAGACATCGGTCAGGAACTGCTCGAGCGCCTTGTGCAGCATGGGCCCACGCCAGATCACCGGCTGGTCCTCCTCGGCGAAGAAGCCCATGGAGATGGCGTGAACACCATGGGTGAGCGGCGGGATGAGCATCTCGTCGATGACGGTGGGCGCCTGCTGAATACCGAGCATCCGCGGAATCGAGAAACCCCACACGTCGGCGTCGACGATTGCGGTTTTGTGACCACGCTGCGCAAGGGCAATCGAGAGGTTGGCGGTGACCGAGGACTTACCCACGCCGCCCTTGCCAGAGGCGACCAACAGAACCCGGGTCTTTGAATCGGGGTCGGCGAACGGAATCGCTCGACCTTCGGCATGCCCGTGGGCCTGGTTGGTTCCTGCGGTGGCTCCCGGATCGCCGTGGAGCATCTGGCGGACGTTGGCCCGTTCCTCGTCGGTCATGACGGTGAACTCGAGATCGACGGTCTCGACCTCGTCGAGGGCGTGAATCGCTCCGGTGACCCGGTTGTTGATCTCGGCCCGCAGCGGGCAGCCCTCGATCGTGAGTGCAATGGTGACGCCAACGTTGGAGTCGGTGATGTTGATGGTTTTCACCATGCCGAGGTCGACGATGCTGCGGTTGAGCTCGGGGTCCTCCACCGGCTGCAAAGCTTCGAGGACAAGCGCTTCAGTAGTAGCCATACGTCAACAGTAATGGCGCATCCCCCCGGCTGACCCACCCGAACCGATGTGACGCTCTTCTCCGGAAGAACTCCGAAGTTCCGAATGCGAGAAGGTGCCGAAGATGACTACGATGTGGCCCTCGTGGCGATCTACTTCATCCGACATGCAACGGCGGGCCTGCGCCAGGGCTTTCTCGGCGACGACCTCGCTCGGCCACTCGACGATTTCGGACGTCGCCAGGCCGAACAGATCGCCATCGACCTGGCCGACGAGCCCATCACCAAGGTGCTCAGCAGCAGCGCCGAGCGATGCATTTCAACCGTGGCTCCCCTCGCACTGGCCATGGGTCTCGAAGTCGAGGTCAACGAGGCCCTCACCGAGGGTTCGCCGCGCGGTGCGGCAGCCGCGCTCATCACCTCGCTTGGCACCACAACCGCAGCTCTTTGCAGCCACGGCGACGTGATCCCGGCCACCATCCAGGAACTCATGCGCGACGGGATGCGAATCACGGGGGCGCGGCACTGCGAGAAGGGTTCCATCTGGAGGTTCGACCTCCGCGGAACCGACATTGTCACCGGGACCTATCTCGGAATACCAGCAGGAGTAGCAAGTCATGGCTGAAAGCCGGAATCCACAAGCCGAGGCGCAGGAGTTGTTGGCCGACGGCTACGTCGCACGGGTCCTCGAACCGTCTCCCCCGGCCATCGACGACGGCGACTGGTTCGCCGACGACCCAACAACGCTGCCGAGCGACGACGACGATGTCGTCGCGGTGACGCCCACCAGCGCGGGCGAGATTCTCTGGGACGAACTGGCCGCAGATGACCCCGACATTGCGGCCTTCGCCGCCGAGCGGTGGC
>CAZGVQ010000703.1:0-1936 GCA_964529355.1 uncultured Acidimicrobiales bacterium | reverse complement strand
GTGTTCGCGAAGGCGACAAGGTCAAGGCTGGTCAGGTTCTGGCCGACGGTCCATCGACCGACCAGGGCGAGCTCGCTCTGGGCAAGAACCTCATGGTCGCCTTCATGACCTGGGAGGGCTACAACTTCGAAGATGCCATCATCCTCTCGGAGCGTCTGGTCCGCGACGACGTGCTCACCTCGATCCACGTGCACGAGCACGAAATCGATGCCCGTGACACCAAGCTCGGCCCCGAGGAAATCACCCGTGATATCCCCAACCTGAGCGAAGAGATCCTCGCTGACCTCGATGAACGCGGCATTATCCGTGTTGGTGCCGAGGTTGGTCCGGGCGATGTTCTGGTCGGCAAGGTTACGCCCAAGGGCGAGACCGAGCTCACCCCTGAAGAGCGTCTGCTGCGAGCAATCTTTGGCGAGAAGGCGCGTGAAGTTCGCGACACCTCGCTCAAGGTTCCGCACGGCGAATCCGGCAAGGTCATCGATGTCAAGGTGTTCAGCCGTGACGAAGCACATGAGCTTCCGCCTGGCGTGAACCAGCTGGTCCGTGTCTACGTGGGCCAGAAGCGCAAGATCAGCGTTGGCGACAAGCTTGCTGGTCGTCACGGCAACAAGGGTGTTATCTCCCAGATCCTGCCGCTCGAAGACATGCCGCACCTCGCCGATGGCTCCCAGGTCGACATCATCCTCAACCCCCTCGGTGTTCCGTCCCGCATGAACGTCGGCCAGGTGCTCGAAGCGCACCTCGGTTACGCCGCTCGTTGGGGCTGGGAACTCGAAGGTGAACGCACTGGCGATCAGCCACCTCGTACCGAGAAGAAGACCCGTCCAAGCACCCCGGCCGCGAAGTTCATCGCCACTCCGGTATTCGATGGCGCTCACTGGGACGAAGAGGACAAGTCAGGCGACAAGCCCACCATCCAGAAGTTGCTCGAGAACCTCTCGGGTGAGGCCGACGATGGCACGGTCATGATGCAGCCCGACGGAAAGGTACAGCTGTACAACGGCCGCACCGGTGAGCCCTACGACAACCGGGTCACCGTTGGCTACATGTACATCCTGAAGCTGGCTCACCTTGTCGACGACAAGATCCACGCCCGCTCCACCGGCCCGTACTCCATGATCACCCAGCAGCCGCTCGGTGGTAAGGCCCAGTTCGGTGGTCAGCGCTTCGGTGAGATGGAAGTGTGGGCCCTCGAGGCCTACGGCGCCGCTTACTGCCTGCAGGAGCTGCTCACCATCAAGTCCGACGATGTGCTTGGCCGAGTCAAGGTCTACGAAGCCATCGTCAAGGGCGAGAACATCCCCGAGCCGGGCATTCCCGAGTCCTTCAAGGTGCTCATCAAGGAAATGCAGGCACTGTGCCTCAACGTTGAAGTCCTCAGCCAGGAAGGCGAGGAGATCGAAATGCGCGAACTCGACGAAGACGTGTTCCGTACCGCCGAAGAACTCGGTATCGATCTTTCCCGCCCAGAGCGGGGCTCCGACGAAGAAGACGCCCGCCGCGCCGCCGAGCGCGCCGCGCGTTAGCCAGCTGCCTCCCCAAAACATCTGATAGCCCACCCACTTACGTCACCACTCGAAATCTTTACGCATAGGAACCCATATGCTCGACGTCAATAACTTCAGCCAGATTCGAATCGGACTCGCAACAGCAGATTCCATTCGTATGTGGTCCAACGGCGAAGTCAAGAAGCCAGAAACCATCAACTACCGAACCCTCAAGCCTGAGAAGGACGGACTCTTCTGCGAGAAGATCTTCGGCCCCACCAAGGACTGGGAGTGCTACTGCGGGAAGTACAAGCGTGTCCGGTTCAAGGGCATCATCTGCGAGCGTTGTGGCGTCGAGGTCACCCGCTCGAAGGTCCGCCGCGAGCGCATGGGCCACATCGAGCTTGCCGCTCCGGCCGTGCACATCTGGTACCTCCGCGGTACCCGTT
>CAZGVQ010000702.1:0-1947 GCA_964529355.1 uncultured Acidimicrobiales bacterium | reverse complement strand
GCAGGGCATCAGCATCGCCGCCGGCAGGGCATCAGGAATCGCGGCCATCGCTCTAGGCAGCACGGTGGGTTGGTGCGTAGGGTCGGGTGATGGCCGGTTCCCCAAACCTCTCGTCTTCTTCTGATGGTTCTCACCAGGAGCGCGCTGGCGCCGTGCTCCTTACCGGTGGACGACTGCATGAGCCCTACTCCAAGGTGGCCCACGGGTTGATTCGGGACTCCGAGCGCTTCGAAATCGTGGCGGTGGTCGACGACATCTCTGCAGGCAGAGATGCGGGGGAGGTGCTCGACGGAGGGGCCCGCGAGATTCCCGTAGTGGCTTCCTTCGGCGACGTCGCCACACTCGTGGCGGCGGGATCCACCAAGCCAACCTGGGCCATTATCGGGGTGGCCACCCATGGCGGGAAGTTGTCCCCTGCGCTCATCGAGTCGGCGGCGGAGGCACTTCGAAACGACATGTCGGTCGCCGCCGGAGTACACGAGTATCTGAGCGATGTGCCCGAGCTGGTCGAATTGGCCAAAGCGCGCGGCCTCGAACTTCTCGACCTCCGCAAACCCAAGCCCCCATCAGAACTGCATTTCTGGACCGGGGCCATCGACGCCGTCGAAGCGCCACGACTCGCGGTGCTCGGCACCGACTGTGCGGTCGGCAAGCGCACCACAACTCGACTCCTCCACCACGCGCTTCGAGCCGCCGACACCCACTCGGAGCTGATCGCCACGGGCCAGACCGGATGGCTACAGGGAGCGTCCTACGGCTTTGTGCTCGACTCGGTGCCCAACGACTTCGTGAGCGGCGAGCTCGAACATGCCATCGTGACCTGCTGGGAAGCAGAACGGCCCGACCTCATCCTGCTCGAAGGACAGTCGGCGCTCCGCAATCCCTCAGGGCCATGCGGTGCCGAACTATTGCTCTCTGGCGACGCCCGCGCAACGGTGCTCCAACACGCGCCCGGCCGAACATGGTTCGACGGCTGCGAATCCATCGACAAGCGCATACCACCCGTCGACGACGAGATCGCCCTCATCCGCCACTACGGAAGCGAGGTCCTCGGCGTCTGCCTCAGCGGGGAGAAACTCACCCCCGATCAGCTCATCGAGGAGCGCGACGCCCTCCGGGCAACACTCGATATCCCGGTGGTCGCGCCCATGATCGACGGCGTCGAATCGCTCGTGCAACCAATCCAGGCCTACATCGAATCGGCCACGTCATGAAGATCAGCAAGGTCACCAACCGGTTGGTCGATATGGAGCTCACTCGCCCCTACACGGTTGCCTTCACCACGTTTTCCTCCGTCGCGAACCACGTGGTCGAGATCCACACCGACACGGGGCTGATCGGCATCGGCACCGGCTCCACAGCCCCATTGGTGACGGGCGAGGACGACCTTTCGGCTGCTACAGCGCTGGACGATGCAGCGGCCAGGCTGGTCGGGCGGCCAGTGGATCTCGACGAAACCGGCAGTCGAATCCAGCATGACTACCCCGACGCTCCGGCGGCCCGCGCCGCACTCGACATCGCGCTGCACGACGTGGTGGCCCAGGCCGCTGATCTTCCGGTGGTCGACCTCCTGGGGCGGCACCACACCTCGCTTCCAACGTCGATCACCATCGGCATCAAGGACACAGCCGCCGAGGTTCTGGCCGAGGCCGACGAGTACCTGGGCCGCGGCTTCCGGTCGCTCAAGGTGAAGCTCGGCAAGTCGATCGACGACGACATCGAACGCCTCGGTCAGCTGCGCGACCACATCGGTCCTGATCCGACGATTCGGGTCGACCCGAATCAGGGCTACACCATCGACGACCTCAGTCGGTTCTTCACCGAAACCGAGCCGTTCGGCGTCGAGTTTGTCGAACTGCCGCTCCCCGACGACCGCGACGAGGACCTCCTGGAGCTTTCCGATGACAACCGGTGACTCATCGCCGCTGATGAGTCGCTGCACTCCCC
>CAZGVQ010000701.1:0-1947 GCA_964529355.1 uncultured Acidimicrobiales bacterium | reverse complement strand
CCGTTGCGGTGTTCGGGTGCGGTGGCGTGGGCGACGCGGCCATCGCTGGTGCAAAGCTTGCCGGCGCCAGCACCATCATCGCGGTCGACCTCGACGACAAGAAGCTCGAGTGGGCTGAGGAGTTCGGGGCGACTCACACCATCAACGCCAGCGACGCCGACGTGGTGGCCAAGATTCAGGAACTCACCGACGGCAATGGCGTCGATGTCGCCATCGAAGCGGTCGGTCTGCCCCAAACCTACGAGCAGGCGTTCTACGCCCGCGATCTCGCTGGCACCGTGGTGCTCGTCGGCGTGCCGAACCCCGAGATGAAGATCGAGCTCCCGATGATCGACGTGTTTGGTCGCGGCGGTTCGTTGAAGTCGTCCTGGTATGGCGACTGCCTCCCCTCACGCGACTTCCCGATGCTGATCGATCTGTATCTTCAGGGCCGTCTCGACCTCGACCGCTTTGTCACCGAGACCATTGCGCTCGAAGACGTCGAGGAAGCGTTTCACAAGATGGAAGCGGGCGAAGTCCTCCGCTCGGTGGTGGTGCTCTGATGTCCACCCGAATCGATCACGTGATCACCGCGGGCATCTTCTCCCTCGATGGCGAAGACTTCGATGTCGAAAACAACATCTGGCTGGTTGGCGATGACGACGACGTACTCGTCATCGACGCGGCGCACGATCATCGGCCCATCCTCGACGGCATCGGCGGACGAAACGTGTCGGGCATCGTCTGCACCCATGCCCACAATGACCACATCAATGCCGCCGCCGACCTGGCCGAGGCCACCGGTGCCCCGATTCTGCTGCACCCCGACGACTCGATGCTGTGGGAGGTCATCTACCCGGATCGTCGGGTCGACAATGAGCTCGCCGATGGTCAGAAACTTGTCGTCGGCGGAGTCGAAGTCGAGATTCTGCACACCCCTGGTCATTCGCCAGGTGGCGTGAGCCTTCACGTTGCGTCGGAACGAACCGTCTTTAGCGGCGACACGCTTTTCAACGGCGGCCCGGGTGCCACCGGACGCTCATTCAGCAGTCACGAACTCCTGGTCGAGAGCATCACCCGGAAGCTCCTGGTGCTCGATGCCGACACGGTGGTACACACCGGCCACGGTGACTCGACCACGATCGGCGCAGAGATCCCCAACGTGAAGTAGTTGGGATTGCCCCGTTCAATCGTCAGATCGAGACGATTCGAACCAGCGACTTCTGCTCGTTGCGCAGGACGGTCTCATTGGGACGGCTGGCCTGAATCTCGAAACCGATCTGGAGCATTCCGGCCAGTATCAGCTTCTTGATCGCTGAGGCAGGAAGCTGGCGGACTTCAACCAGGCATCCGGCTGCGTCCTCGGCGATGGCGATGGTGACGGTGCCCGAATCGCGGGTGAGGAGAATCGAGGTTTCGGTTACCGAGTCGACGCTGAACCCGTTGTCGGTGAGGACATCGGTGAACAATCCGCTCAGATCCTGAGGTGCGGATCCGAGAACATCAACCGTGAGGATGGCGGGGCCGTTCAGGGCGACGGACGCCGGTTTGTCGATTTCGTTGGCATCGCTGTCGAGAATCGGAAGCCCCAGGGAAGGGGTGGTTGCGATCTGCAACGCAGACCGAAGATCTTGAGGAAGTTCGCGCACCGGCAGCGCTTCGACACTGCCTTGGTCGACACTGCCGAGGTCGATTTCGGTGGGGCTTGGTTCGTCGCTCTCGGTCAGGTCGATGTCCTCTTCATTGCTGCTCAGATCAACCGACAACTCCGGCGACTGATCGCCGAGGGTGTAGATGTCGTCGTAAGGATGCTGGGTTCGAGCGGTCAGGTCGATGATGGCACCGGGCTCGTCGCGTTCGGGTCGGAACGGCGTAGTGGTCTTGACGCTCTCGGGGAAGTCACGGACTTCCGCGGACGGGGCGGCCTCGACCCACGATTCAAAGATCGGCTCACTGTCACTGTTGGTT
>CAZGVQ010000700.1:0-1951 GCA_964529355.1 uncultured Acidimicrobiales bacterium | reverse complement strand
GGCCAGGACCGCACCACCATCGACGAAGCATTTCCGGGCGACATCGTCGGTCTCGTGAATGCCGCCGATATCCGAATTGGCGACACGGTATTCGTTGGCGACGAAGTCGAGTTCAGCCGTATCCCGCCGTTTGCACCCGAGCACTTCAGCGTGGTGCGAACCACCGACGCCGGCCGGTTCAAGCAGTTCCGCAAAGGGGTCAGCCAGCTCGATGAGGAAGGTGTTGTTCAGGTGCTGCGCGATCGCGACATGGGCGATCAGGCACCCGTGCTCGCCGCGGTCGGGCCAATGCAGTTCGAGGTAGCCGTGCATCGGCTCGAGAACGAGTTCGGCGCACCGGTCGAACTGGTACCCACCAGCTATCGCATTGCGCGTCGAACTAACGACGAGAGCGCGCCAGAACTTCGTGCCATGCAGGGAGTCGACGTGCTATTCCGGTCCGACGGTACGGCTCTGGCCCTGTTCGAAAGCCCGTACTGGCTCGCGCGAATCGAGGGTGAACAACCCGACCTGGTGCTCGAACGGCTGGTCGCCGAAGGCGGCGCTGGTTAAGCGGACGCTACCTCGTCAAAGATCTCGGACTTGAGCAGCGCGTTCTCCGAAAGCGTGCGAAGCATACAGCCGAGTGCCATGTTGGTTCGCGAAACGTCACCGGTGAGCAGTCGGTCATACACCAGACCGTTCAGTGCCGAGACAGTCATGGTGGCGCGAGCGCAATCGACGTCGGTGAAGGTCGCGCCGCCAAATGCCTCAGCAAACTTGTTGATTCGGCCAACGGTTGCCGACGACACGAACGAATCGAAAAGGATCGGCTGACGCGAGGTGACGGTGGCGACCTCAAGCATCACCTGGCTCCATGCCAGACCGTCGTCGGAAATGGACAGGTCCCACATCTTTTGCGCCGTATCTACAGGATTGTCGCTCGTAGCGTCGGCCTCGGAGAAACGGTCGGCCTGCGTTTGGTCGATGTGGGTTACCGCATCGACCACCATGGCCTCTTTCGAGCCGAACTGGTAGGTGAGGGTGTAGGTGCTCGTGCCGAGTTCTTTGGCGAGAGGCCGGAGCGAAAGATCGCTCAACCCATTTTCGAGGATGTACTCAACAATCTCACCGAGAAGATCAACTTTGCGCTGAGGGTTCGGGCGTCGTCCCACGACCAGACCAACTTTCTAGATTGTGGAGCTACCCGCCAAGTAGCTCGTCTCGTTACACATCGACTGCTCTATGGCGAACCGAAGAGGTTTACCGAAGAATTTCGTGCGAAGCTTCGCCGGTGGAAAAGATTGATGTGGAACCCACCGGTGCATTTGTCGTCATTGACCTAGATCACTGTAGTCGTTCCTCGGGCAAGGTCCGACGGGCTCGAAAGATTTTGCAGAGCTCCACCAAAGACCTCGCACGGTCGCTGACCTATTCGTTCGCCGCATTCGAGCAGCAGGTGAGCGGCGCTTCGGCCGGCGTAAACGCAGAAGATGACGAAGCGGCCGATGCCGTAACGTCTTTCGTCACAGCGATTTCACCGCTTGTGGAATCCGGAAAGTTCTCGCCCGATCCGGGCAAAGGTGTGACCGAAGAGCAGTTGGCGCCAGTTCGCTCCAGCGAACAACGTTCACAGTTGTTGTTTTCTCCAACCGATCGCGGTGTTTTTCGCGAACAGTTGACCGCACACAGCGTGGCCACGACCCTCGCTGCAGCGCTCGGCGGACTCGATGGACGAACGGTGGCCATCGAAGGCTTTAGCGAATCTTCGATTCCACTGGTTCGTGAGATCACCGCTCTGGGCGGCAAGGTCACCGCAATCGGCACCTCGGCCGGAACCGCAGCGTCGGCCAACGGCTTCCTCGCCGATTCTCTCCCCCACGGCTTCAACGAGTTCGGCGCGGGCATCGTGGCCGAGCTCGGCGTCGAACCCGAGGGCGCCTGGGCGATCTGGGGATCCGCTGTCGATGCC
>CAZGVQ010000699.1:0-1951 GCA_964529355.1 uncultured Acidimicrobiales bacterium | reverse complement strand
CATGGAGGATGCGGCGGTTGTCGAATCCCACTACGTCGCCCGGAGCGAACGGGTAGCTGAGCTGAAACCGCTGGTCGGCAGCGATTGTGGAGAAGCATTTGATGGCTGCGTAGGCGCGCGGCATGTCGGCCTGATCCATGTCGGGAAACGCCCGAACCGGGTGGAAGGCACGGCAGGTGAGCGGCGAGCCGGCCACGCCCAGATCGATCATTGGGCCCGACCATCGATGGTCGATGTTGGGGCCGCGGTTGAAGAACACCCAGTTGAGCGTGGTGAGCGCCTCGTAGTGGTCGGGATGATGCTCGGCGATGTGCGCCGCCACGGCCGCACCGTCGGCCATAGTCGAGTAGCCACCTTCGGCATCGTTGACCAGGCAGTGCAGAAACTGGAACCCGGGTGGGGTTTCGCGGGTTGGCAGATCGGTGTGGGGCGGAAGACGCAGTGTGCTGTTGGCGGTGGAATTGGTGAGGTCGTCGCCGGCCATCGCGATGTCGGCCTTCACATCCCAGATCGGGCCGAAGTTGGTGTGGCGGACCGGCCCGATCTTCGTCACGAGTTCGAGCAGGAAGTCGTCGGTGGTAGGAGCGTTGCGAAGGCGGGCGATGCCATGGCGAAGAAGGTCGGTCGCCCACTCACGCAGCAGGCCGTGGTCGTTGAGAATCGCCGAGCCGTCATAGGTGGGTGGCTCGGCGAGGTCAGATGTCCACACCACCGGGTCGGGTATGAAACTCGATGGTCGATGCTGGTTGTCGGCGACATGACGCAGCCAGCCTGGGTGGTACGTGGCGGCGGTGTCATCGGGTGCCCAGGTGACCTCCAGCGCTCCGTCGGAATTCACCGAAGCGGCAACAACCGCCGGCCCGTCGACATGATGCGCCGGATCCATGATGCCCTCGCGCGTTGCCAGATCGACGCCCCCGGCGTCGACCGCATTCTCGCGCAGCCAGAGGTCGAAGGCCTGGTAGCGCACGCCATCGGGCCAGGTGAGCATGAGGAAACTTCCGTCGACACCCACCGAAGCAAGGGGGCTCCACGGATAGTCGTAGAAGTCAGGGGTCGGAGTGTCGATCGCCAACTAGCCGACGACCACTGACTCGCTGATGAAGGTGATGCCCTTGTCGAGGGTCTTATGCACCGGACACTTCTGGGCGATTTCGGCCAAGCGTGCCTTCTGTTCCTCGTCGAAGGTTCCTTCGATGAAGATGTGGCTGCGAACACCTTCGAGCCAACCCATGGCGTCGTCTTCGCACTCTTCGCAGTCGTCGGCGTGCACCTTCTCGTACTCGTACTTCACCGAGACGGAGGCGAGCGGCCAACCCTTGCGGGTGCTGTAGAACGACAAGGTGATAGCCGTGCAGGATGCCAGCGCACCCAACAGCATCTCGTAGGGGTTGGGGCCCTTGTCGGTTCCGGAGAGTTCGGGCGGCTCGTCGGCGTACCAGACGTGGCGGCCGTTTCGAATCTCGACAAGGGTTCCAGAGGTGAGATCAGCAGTGATGGTGGTCATGGCCACCGACAGTACTTGTCCCGACTTGTCCCGGCAGAACTTCTACAGGTTGGTGAGGATTCCCCACGCCGTGATGATCAGACCGGGAAAGATCACAAAGGTGCTGGTGGAGTTGATGATGTACCCCGGTGACTTTTCGGCGAACTGATCGGTGGCCTTGGTGATCCAGTTCAGCGTGACACCGGTTGCCTGCATTCCCGAACCGATGGCCAGCAGGATCGCTCCCCAGGTGGCGGCGCCGCTTTCGAACCCTACGGCTCCGACGGCGAACGCGAGCCCCAGGTGCATCGAACCCTGCATGAGGGTTTCCACGTGGGCGGTAGCGAGGTTCCGAATCGACGGTGCTTTCGCTCGAAGCAGGCCGAGGACCGTGCCGAGCGCGAAGCCGACGATAAGGATGACGGTGCCGTAGATGAGGAAGATCTGTTGTGCGGTGCTCATGTC
>CAZGVQ010000698.1:0-1957 GCA_964529355.1 uncultured Acidimicrobiales bacterium | reverse complement strand
CCGCGGTGCCTGAGCCCAGCTCCGATGTCGCCGAGGGGTTCAGCGACGGAACCCCGCTGCCCGACGAACCGCCCACCGACGACCCGGCCGCTCGGGCCGACCAGTCCGACCAGGCTGCCGCCCAGCAGGCGCCGCCACCCGAGACTGCGGCGCCTCCAGCGGCGGCGGGTGCGTTGCCGGCTCCGGCCGAGATAGCGGCGGTCTGGAAGGAGAACATCCTCACCGCCGTTTCCCGCAAAGCACGTCCCCGGTTCGGGATCGCCGAGTTCGTCGCGAGCGATGGCCCGAAGGTTCTGGTGAACTTCCCCAATGATGCGCATTGCAAGCGATGCGAGGAGTTCGTTCCCGAGGTCGAGAAGGCGCTGGCCGATCATTTTGGCCGCCCGGTCCCGATCCAACTCGTGTCGGGTCACTCCGGCGGACAGATCCCGGTTGGTTCCGACGTTGGTTCCGGCCCCAAGCCGGTCCCAAAACCCAAGCCGGTCGCATCCGAAGCCGAACCGCTTGAACCTGAAGAGATCGTCGATGTGTCCGAGCTCGAAGATGCTCCCAGTGCCGATGGCAGCGCACTCGACCAACTCACCAAGGCCTTTCCCGGAGCCGAGCTCATCCAGGACGAGTAGCCCTGAGCACATCTCTCCCGAAGGCCGGTCCACAGAGCACTAGGATGTCCCCATGAGCGACGATCAACAGATGCCAGACCTCTCCTCGCTACTCGCCCAGGCCCAGGAGATGATGGCGGGCGCATCAGCGGCCGCCGAGGCAGTGGTAACCGGCCAATCAGGTGGCGGCATGGTGAAGGTCGAGGTCAACGGACACTTCGAGTTCCAGTCGATCAGCATTGACCCGAAGGCGGTTGACGCCGACGATGTCGAGATGCTCGAGGATCTGGTGCTCGCCGCATTGCGCGACGCCGCCGACCAGCTGGCCGAGGGCCAGAGCGACGCCATGGGTGGTATGGATCTCGGCGGTCTCGATCTTGGCGGGCTCATGGGCGGGGCACCCGAGTAAGTCTCCTCATCGTGTACGCACCACCGGTACAAGAACTTATCGACACGCTCGGCCGCCTGCCCGGCGTCGGCCCGAAGTCGGCGCAGCGCATTGCCTTTCACCTGCTACTCGTGCCGCGCGAAGAGGCGCTGCGGCTCGTGCACGCGGTAGTTGAGGTGAAGGACCGCATTGGTTTCTGCACCCGCTGTTTCAACATCGCCGAGATCGGTGCCGAATGCGATATCTGTGCCGATGCTCGCCGCGAGCCCAATGCCCTCTGTGTGGTCGAGGAACCGCGAGACGTTGTGGCCATCGAACGCACCGGTGAGTTCCGTGGGCGGTATCACGTGCTCCAGGGAGCTATCAGCCCCATCGACGGGATCGGCCCCGATCAGCTCCGTATTCGTGAGTTGATGGCCCGGGTCGAACCCGAAGCCATCACCGAAGTCATCCTGTGCATGAATCCCAACATCGAGGGCGAAGCCACGGCAATGCACCTGGTGAGTCGGCTGAAGCCATTGGGTATCCGCACCACTCGCATTGCCAGCGGTCTCCCGGTGGGCGGCGACCTCGAGTACGCCGATGAACTCACCCTCGGTCGTGCCCTTTCGGGCCGACGCGATGTCGAGCTCTAAGGAAGCCAGTCGAGCTCTAGGAAAGTCAGTCGAGCTTTCGAAGGAACAGCGCCGGCTAGTCGACGTCGCGGCGGTTGAACACCACGATCGCCGCCAGTGCGAACACTGCGGTCCAGACCACAACCAGGAACCCGGCGGTGAGGTAGCCGTGGCCATAGACGAGTTGCTGGAAATTCTGGATCTCCTCGAACCTCGGTGTGTCAGCTTCGGAGATAAATGAGGTTGCATTCGTGAACAGCTCCCATTGACGGAACCATCGGGCCGCAAGCTCCACCACGATGTTGCTGATGACGAACCAACCGAGGATCGCAACCACCGATGCCACGGTGTTC
>CAZGVQ010000697.1:0-1958 GCA_964529355.1 uncultured Acidimicrobiales bacterium | reverse complement strand
CAGTTTCCCGCATTCGACCGTGCTTCCGATGCTGCGGCCACCGGCGCCGGGACGCCCGCGTTCTTCGAGAACGCTGGGGGCTCGTTTGCCTGTCGCCAAACCGTCGAGGCACTGACCAACTACTACACCCACACCAAAGTGCAGCCCTACGCGAGCTACGCCGCTTCGGCTACCGCTGGCGAGCAGATGGATTCGTCGCGGCGGCGCTGGGCCGAAGCCCTTGGCGTTGCCACCGACGAGGTCAACTTCGGACCATCCACCTCGCAGAACACCTACGTGCTGGCCAACGCCTTCGGGCAGCTTCTGGGCCCCGGCGACGAGGTGGTGGTGACCAACCAGGACCACGAGGCAAACACCGGGGTGTTTCGACGTATGGCCGAACGCGTCGGCGCCACTCTGCGCGAGTGGCGTATCGACCCGGCCACCGGTGCACTGGATCCGGCGGGTCTTGAGGCACTGCTGACCAGCAACACCAAGCTGCTCACGTTCCCGCACTGTTCAAACATCGTGGGCCAGGAGAACGACGTCGCCGCGATCTCGGCCCTTGCTCACTCGGCCGGCGCGCGGGTGATCTGCGACGGCGTGTCGTTTGCCCCGCACGGCATCGCCGACATCGGAGCACTCGGGCCCGACGTCTATCTGTTCAGCCTCTACAAGGTGTACTCGGTGCATCAGGGCCTGATGGTGGCTCAGAACGGCATCGTCGAAGAGCTCCCCAGCCAGGCCCACTACTTCAACGAAGCCTCACCGGCCAAACGCCTCACACCGGCCGGTCCCGACCATGCACAGGAGGCCAGCGCCGGAGCGGTGCTCGACTACATCGAGGCCACGCATTCCCACCACGGCGGTTCGGGCGGAGTGCGCGAGGCCGCATCGGCGGTTTCGCAGCTTTGGCAGGATCACGAGACCTCGCTGCTCACGCCGCTGCTCGATTCGTTGGCCGGTCGCGACGACGTGCGACTCCTTGGCCCCACCTCGGTGGAGACCAGCAAGCAACATCGGTGCCCCACCGTTGCGTTTGTCCCGCTCAATCGGGAGCCCGAAGTCGTCGCCCAAGGGCTGGTCGATCGCGGCATCATGACCTCGCACGGCACGTACTACGCCAACCGGGTACTCGAGGGTCTCGACATCGACCCCGAACGAGGCGTGGTCCGCGTGAGTTTTGTGCACTACACCTCTATTGACGACATCACGAAGCTCATCGCCGCACTCGAATCGGTGCTTGGGTAGAGGACGGTAGGAGTCGAAATGAGCACCGTCGGCAACAACTCCACCGTTGATTGGCGGCTCATCGAAGACCTTCGACCGCTCGCAAACGCAACGTCGCGACCCAGCTATGTGGCCAGCACCGAGGACATCGAGACCTTCCAGCGCGACGGGGTGGTGCATCTACCGGGTGCGTTTCTCGACTGGCTCGAACCACTGCGGGCTGGCCTGCAACGCAACCTCGATGCACCCGACGACTATGCCTTTCCGTGTGACAGCACCGGCCACGATGAGCCCGGCCGATTCTTCGATAGCTACTGCAACTGGCAGTTGATTCCCGAGTACCTCACCTTTGTGCTCACCTCTTCGGCCGCGTCGATGGCGGCAAGCTTTATGCAGTCGACGACCGCGCAGCTCTTTCATGAGCACGCCTTCAGCAAAGAGCCGGGCACCGCCAAAGCCACGCCATGGCACCACGACCTGCCGTACTACTGCGTCGACGGGCAGCAGACCGCAAGCATCTATGTCGCCCTCGACGACATCAGCGAGTCGACGGCGGTCCGGTTTCTCCGGGGCTCCCACCGAACCGGTGACCTCTACAAACCTCGGGCCTTTGCCGACGGCAGCGAGTACACCACCCGCGATGAGACCATGATCAGTGCTCCCACCGATCCGCACTCCGACCGAAGTGCCGACGATGTCCTGTCGACAAACCTTGTCGCCGGCGACGCACTGGTGTTTGATTTCCGCAC
>CAZGVQ010000696.1:0-1961 GCA_964529355.1 uncultured Acidimicrobiales bacterium | reverse complement strand
GTACCGATCGCGACCTACCGCGATGTGGATGCGATCTACGGCGCGTGGAACGACTGGGCGAGCGCAAAGAACAAGCCACAGATGCTCTATCTGGGTCTGCCGGAGAACCCGAATGATCCACAGTGGAAAGCCGGCTTCTTGGACGACGTCAACGCTCGCATCTCGGGGCCATGGGACAACGTGCGGGCCCTCATGTACTACCACTCAGGGTCACCACTTGGCCTCGACTACACCGTCGACACGTCGCCACAATCGCTGCGGAGCTTCCGAGACATTGCGTGCAACGCGCACTTCGAAACCACTGCTAGCTGCTGATGTCCGGGAACATTTACCCAGTGCTAAGTAGGGCAAAAGGTGCGAGGATCTCTACTGCAAGCAAGCCTTGGAGAAAGATGACACCCGTCACAGTGATGCCTCACAGCGTTGGTCTTACCACTAATAGTGCTGATATCGGGTCTTTTGCGCAAACAAAGGACCCGAACCTTGGTACGAGGGCAGACCAGTGTTGATTTTGACTACCCGTTGCGGCAACACTGGACCTTCGCAGAAATGCGAGTGGCAGAGAACCCCTAGTAACACGCATTGGTCGGCCCCCTCTTCAATAGTCCTGATTATTGATAAGCGATCAGTGTCGGTGCGGAAGAGTAATAGTGAATAACCCACGCGCGGCAGGCTCATCGAGCCAGCCAATCGAAAGAAAGACGGCTCTCAGTATTGCCCTGGTAGCAATACCTTGGCTCGTCGCTGTCTTAGTCTTCGGGCCAAGCGAGCGCAGCCTTGTCTTGGGTCTCATACTTGGTGCGGGAGCTGCGTTCGTGCAGTTCGCGGTGACCAAGCTCGCAATGTCCAATTCGTGGGTTGCCCGGATCCGCACAAATCAGGCCTCACAGATCTGGCTGGGTGGCATGGCGGGCGCACTCGCCGCTGTCGTGCTCTACCGAGCGATGGTCATCGAAGCCAGCTGGCTTGAGATCGCATTCGGCGCTCTGGTGTCGACCATCGCCCTGGCGTTCGCTGAAGAATTCTCCATCGCCGCAGCCTCCGGTACCAAGATGCGCCGTGCTGCGGTGATCGGCACCGGCGAAGAGGCCGCCGAATGGGTCGCCCTCTTCGAGGACCACCCAGAAATCGGCATCGAGCTCGTCGGTTGTATCGGCGATGCATCGAACGCTCGACGCGTCGGTCTCGGCGATCAGCACCTTGGCAATACCAACGACATGCTCGATCTCTTCGAGATCCACAAGATCGATATGCCCATCGTCGCCGTCGCAAGCTTCCGCCGCCCGGCCGTGCAGGCAATTGTCAACGAGCTGCTCGAAGCGGGCCACGACGTAGCAATGACCTGGGGCGTTGGTCGACTCTCTTCTGCCCGCCTCACCTCAGCTGTGGTCGGACACGAGACGCTGCCCCTCATTCGCGCCAAGCGGCCACAGAAGGTCGCACAAGGCGTCAAGCGAGTCTTCGACTTTGTTACCGCCACCGTCTTGCTGACGGTCACCTCACCACTCGTCGCTCTTCTCGCCATTGCGGTGAAGCTCGAGTCGAAGGGTCCGGCGTTCTTCATGCAAGAGCGCGTTGGCCTCGGAGGCAAGACCTTCCGCATCATCAAACTCCGTTCGATGAAGACCACCGCCGAAGAAGACATCAAGAAGCTCGCTGCGCAGAACCAGCGCAAGGGCCCGCTCTTCAAGATGGAACGAGACCCACGGGTTACCCGAGTCGGCCGCCTGGTTCGTAAGACCAGCCTCGACGAGCTTCCACAGCTGTGGAATGTGATCAAGGGCGACATGGCCTTGGTTGGACCTCGACCCGCTCTGGTCTCAGAGACCGAGCAGTTTGACCAAGAACTCACGAACCGTTCACTGGTTCGCCCTGGTCTCACCGGTCTCTGGCAGGTCGAAGCACGGGCCAACGAGGCATTCGGTGCCTACCGCCGCCTCGATCTTCACTACCTTGAGAAC
>CAZGVQ010000695.1:0-1963 GCA_964529355.1 uncultured Acidimicrobiales bacterium | reverse complement strand
GTTGATGATTCCGCCGTTCATCGATGGACGGTGCAGCATCGCCCGATGGCCGGCCACCTGGACGACGACCGGCAGATCGAATCGCTGAGCGCCGCGACGTTCGGCCGCAAACCGCCACGAGGTTGCCCGGCCAAGAGCGACGAAGAGCACGGTGATGTTGAGCACCAGGAAGAACAGGGCGATCGCCACCACGCTGAATTGTGAATACACCGTGGGGGTGTAGCCGAGCACGCTGGCGATGAAGTACGCCCAGACGCCGAGGCCCACCACGGTGAGCAACATCAACGACGAAGGAAGGTGACCGAGCGCCCGCTCAGATCCGGATCGACCCTTCGGGGTCACGAGGAACTTTGCTCCCTCGGGAAACAGCAGGCGACCAACCGCTCGCACACTGGCGGGCAGGCGGAAGAAGTCGAACATGATTCCTGCGCCGAGGCTGTGGCGGCCCCGAGACAGCATCAGCATTGCGAACTGTTGACTCAGGAATACCGCGGCATAGAGGGGCAGAAAGACCGAGAGTGGCGCGTCGACCGGCGCCTTTCCGCTGCCGACAACGGCCACGGACAATGCGAAGTACCCGAGGGTACGGATCCCCTCGAACCATCCGCTCAGTGTTGCAGCGTAGGAAAGACGTTGGGCCATGGTGAGGCCGCGTTTGAAGAACGGGGTATCGGAGCGGAGAATCTGCATCGCCCCCGCACCCCAGCGTCGGCGCTGAACGGCGTACTCGAGGTAGCTGGCCGGTGCCAGGCCGCGGGCCAGGACCTCGTTGTGAAAGATGGTCTTCCAACCCTTGCAGTGAAACCGCATGGTCGTGTGAAGATCTTCGGTGAGACTCTCGGTCGCGACCCCACCGACAGAACGAAGTGCCTCGGTACGCAGCACGGCGCTCGTGCCACACCAGAATGCCGCGTTGTGCTTGTTCTTTCCGGGCTGAATCACCCGGTAGAACATCGCCTCTTCCTGATACGGCCCGACGTGTTCAAAGGAGTCGGTGTTGTAGAAGTCCTGAGGGGTCTGTACGAGCGCGAGCTCCTCGTCCTCGAAGTATCCGAGGGTGTTGGTGAGAAAGCCTGGCGACGGCACATGATCGGCGTCGAGAATTCCCACCAGGTCGACATCGATGATCTCGAGAGCGTGGTTGAGGTTGCCGGCCTTGGCGTGGCTGTTGTCAGGCCGGTTGAGGTACTTGGCGCCAAGGCTCTCGGCCATCTCGCGCACCCATTCGCGATTTCCATCGTCGAGCACCCAGGTTTCGTGCGCCGGAGCAAGATCGACCGCGGCACTCACCGTTGGCAACAAGACCTCGGGGTCCTCGTTGTAGGTGGGGATAAGCATGGCGATCCGTAGATCGGTTTGGCTGGTCGGTTCCGGCACGACCGATGAGTCGACATCCCACACCGAGAAGATGAAGAGCCCGAGGCTGATGACACCGTGCACTTCGAGGAGGAAGAAGGGAATGGCGAGCCAAAGTGCGTCAGGGGCCAGGGTGAAAGCGAGCCGCCATCCGAGGTAGATCAGCGTGATCACCAACGAGAACACTGCGAGTGCCCGCATGAATCCGAGCTTGCCGTCACCGGCGGTTGGCCGGTCCGGGTTCGCAGCGTGATTGGTCGATTTCGCCATGGTCCTTCTGTTTTCGACTTTTCAGAAGGTCCACCTGATGAGTCGAATGGCCCATTCGCTTTTTGGCCGAACGCGCCGATCAACTGGGTGTGCGACAACGTTTCACTCTCGGCATTCTCATGACCGTCGCGGCAGTTCTCCTCGCGACCTCGATGATCGCTATCGCCGTTCGACCGGAGGTCGACCTCACAGAACCGGCGCTCTACGTTGCTTCTCCTCGCCTCGTGGGCGGCGATCCGATCCTCGTTCCGCCACTCGGAACCGGCGACGACCGCGGGTCCGGAACCGACTCCCCCGAGGCCACCGAGTCGGGCGAGGACGCCAGCCCGGTCGAACT
>CAZGVQ010000694.1:0-1964 GCA_964529355.1 uncultured Acidimicrobiales bacterium | reverse complement strand
TGTCTTATACTGAAAAAACTGTACACTTTTAAAAGTGATTAAAAAGGTTAATTCCAAATTTCAGTAATGCTAAAGTTACCCCATTTTTTGTAATCAAATTTGCCTTCAAGATGTGCTTGATTTGGCGTCATTAGATTGCAAGAAAAATGTGGTCTCATTTCATTATAAATTTTAATTGATTGTTTAGTTAATCTTATGATTTCTTCTTTGTTCAGTCTATTGTCAGAGATATCAAATTCTTGTTTCAAAATTCCGTTTACTCTTTCTGCGATAGCATTTTCATAAGGGTCGTATTTTTGTGTCATACTAATTTTGATTTTCTGACTATCAAGTACGTCTGTGTACTCTGGACAGCAATATTGAATACCTCTGTCTGAGTGATGAACTAATTTTCTGTTCGGATATTTTCTATTCTTTAATGCCATTAATAATGCCTTCTTCGAAGACTCTGCTTTTAGATTGTCAGATACTTCGTATCCAACGATTTTCTTTGAATAGGCGTCTGTAATTAAGCTCAAATACATGCTTCCATTTTTTGACTTTAGGTATGTAATATCACTCACCCAAAGTTGTTCTGGCTTGTTTATTTTCATTCCTTTTACAAGGTTAGAATGCTTGTTAAACAAGTGGTTAGAGTCCGTTGTACGAAAGAACATTTTCTTCCTAGGCACTAGCAAACACAAGCGTTTCAGTGTATTATGAAATTTATCTCTACCGATATTAATGTCATTGAACATTAAGTCAAATTTCAAAATATGAAAGAGCTTTGAGGATCCTATTCTTGGCATATACTTTCTTACTTGATTTACCAGGTCCTTGATAATAGATTCATATTCTAGTTCTTTATTCTTTTCATTTCTCCAGTTGTAAATTGTTGTTCTGGAGACTTTAAATGTTCTCTTAAGATCAGTTACTCCGATTTTTTGTCCATATTTCTTAAGACATGTCTCTGGTATCTGGTTAGATACTTTTTTTTTACGTCTACATGGAATTCTTCTTCGATGATTTCCATTGCAGTTTCCCAGATCATAACCTTCTTTTCGGCTTCTTTGAGCTTTTTTTCTAGTTCTGCTATTTTCTGTTTAGGTGACTTTCCTTGCATATCTCTGAGTTTGCGATCTAAGTTACCATATTTCTTTATCCATTTTCGTATTCCAGAACTTGAGACGTCATATTCTTTAGCTGCCTGTCTTATAGATAGCTGTCCATTTTCGATACGTTCTATAATGGCTATTTTGAAGCCGTGACTGTAGCCTTGATAGGTTGGTTTAGAGCTCAGTGTAATAGATTTCTTCTTACGCATTTGTACTTGTTTTTGCATAAAAAGTGTAAAGCTATATCAGTACGATACATAGTCTTGAATGAAAGATAACGTAGTAGTATATGTGCCGTCTGCGACAAAGGAGCAGATGGACATCATATATGGTGTTCTCGGTTCGTTTTTTATTCTTCGTCACGAACATTTTCTCTTGCTAATTTGACTATTTCTAAATAATCTTTTCTAAAGGGTTCTGATAGTTTCTTTTCAAGAATACATTCAATATCCCAAAGAACTCTTTGTTCTGATTTGTATTCAAATGCTGGATTGTTCTCTACATTGTTGAATCTACCAAGAAATTCACAAAACACAATTGCTTCGTCCTTAGATAATTCGATAATTATGTTCTCTTTATTCACTTTCTAATTTTTTATCAATTACCCAATCTGTATTTGCAAGAAATTCTATTTGAATTAAATCCTTACTTTCTTCTTTGTCAAAAAATGATAAAGCAGAACCTTTCATGAATCCAATTTGGAAATTTTCATTTATTGGAATAGTATCAAATGTACTTCCTCCATTTGGCAGATTCACTTTACAGTCTTTACCTTCTATTATTTCCCCTTTAAAATGAAACCAACCTCCGTAATAATGTTTACCGTTTTCTAATTTGCAATAGTGACAAATTTCAGATTCCTTTTTATAG
>CAZGVQ010000693.1:0-1965 GCA_964529355.1 uncultured Acidimicrobiales bacterium | reverse complement strand
TCGCAGAAGCCATTTTCGGCCATGTGCATGATCTCGGCGCCAGCTTCGGTGTCCTGAAGTTGCGCGACATCGACGTCCTCGGGGCCGAGACCGGCCATCTCGAAGGCGGCGGCCGATGCATCGACCGAGGGACCAGCGTTGTGCTCGAGCGCAACGTGGGGAGCCATGACCTCGAAGGAGCCAAAGCGACGCGACCTGACCACGGCAGACTTCAGGTAGACGGGAGTATCGGTGTACTTGTGCGCCTGGTCGGCCCTGGAGAGAATGAGCGCCACACCACCGGCACCCGGTGAGCAGAACATGTATTGCGTCAGCGGGTAGCTGAGCATCGGTGACTGTTTGATCTCTTCCATGCTCAGCGGTCGGCGGCGCCAGGCCATCTCGTTCTTCGAGCCGTTGCGGAAGGCCTTCTCCGACACGCGAGCCAGGGAGTCCTCGGTGATCCCGTGCTCGTGCATGTAGCGATTGATCTTCATGCCGAAGAACTGGGTGGTCAGCGCATAACCCGACGCCCCGTACCAGTCACTGAGCCCGGATGCTTTGGTGTTGACCCGAAACGCGCCGCGCTCGTGCTTGTCGAACCCGATGGCGATACCCAGATCGAACATGCCCGACTTGATGGAGTTGTAGGCCGAGAACAACGCCGAACCGCCCGTGGCGCAGCCGTTCATGACGTTGATGAACTGCAATCCCGTAAGCCCGAGCTTGCTGACCATGGTGTCAGCGGCTCCGGCCGCCGCACTGCCGCCGAAGGCGAACTGAATGTCTTCCCACTGCACGCCCGCGTCGGCCAATGCCGTGCGCACCGCATTGGCGCCCATGTCCATTCCCGAGATTCCTTCGTTGCGGCCGAAGGGGTGCATGCCGATTCCGACAATTGCTACATCGTCTGTACTCATTGGTGGTCTCCGATCGCTAGTTCTGGTTGATTGGCTCGAAGGCGAACGTGACTACTTCATCGCCATCGTCGTTGGTGAACAGGGGCACGAGGGTGAGTTCCATCTCCATGCCAATCTCGATTTCTTCAGGGTCGCTGACGGTGAGTCGAGTCTCGACCTTTACCTCACCGGGCAGTTCGACGTAGCCGACGCCGAAGGGCTCAAAGGTCTTGGGGTCGGCGTCGCCGGCGTACGGCGGCGATTTCGGAGGGTAGCCCTGGATGGTCCAGGTCCACAGGGTTCCCGTACGCCCAAGCTCGACCGTTTCGGTGCTGGTGCCACTGCATCGCGGGCATCCGGTTTGGGTGGGGAACATCACGTTGCCGCACTCGGTGCACTTGCTGCCGATGAGGCGGGGTTCATCCGAAGGCCAGGTGAACACACCCTCGGCTACCGGTACTTGCTTGCCCATACGATTCGGTACTCCTCGACTCGGTTCGTCCCGGCCGTTCCAAGACGGTGAGCGGCCGCTGGTGTCACGATAGCCAAGAAACTAACCGGGCGATTAATTAACCGGGCGGGTTCTCTCTCGGTTCGCGACGCTCACAGTGCGCCGCCTGCCCACCAACTCTCGAACCGTGGCTTGGCTGCCGAGTTGACGAGCTCCACGATCATGCCCGATGGCGGCTGCAGATAGGCATAGGTGCCGTACCCCTCATCGGGTGCGGCTGCTGATGCCAGACACGACCAGCCGAGCGCCACGCACCGCTCGACTTCGCTGGTGACGTCGTCGACCCAGACGCCCTGATGGTGAACACCTGGCGCTTCGCGGCCGTCCCACACCGATCCGGCTGGTCCTTCGAGCAGCTCGATGTGCTGGGGCCCCTCGGCCGAATAGGTGAACTTCAGGTCCAGCGACTGCTGGCCATCGGCTGGGGTCCAAACGGCTTGCGTAGGGTTGTGCATGGGAGCGGCCCAAGTGACGCCGAGAGCGGCGCCGATCTCGGCCATTGCGGCCTCGAGGTTGGGGACCCGGATGCCGGTGTGAAACAGCTGCTGGTAGTCGAACATGGGCAGAACCTAACGG
>CAZGVQ010000692.1:0-1972 GCA_964529355.1 uncultured Acidimicrobiales bacterium | reverse complement strand
CGGTTGCAACGACCGCCGCAGTGCGCACAACGTCGACATCGGCCTCGACCGCACCGGTGGCGGCAGCGACGACGGCGTCGCCATCGCTGCGGAGGTGCGGCGGAAACAGCGCGCGGGCAAACCCGTCATGGGCACCCTGGGCAACCAGATGGCACTCGACCTTGCTGAGTTTTGCATTGGTGACCACCACGCCGATGGTGGTGTTCTCAAAGGGGGGCGATTCCGGCCAAGAGTCGAAGGTTCCGTCGGTAATGGCCGCCGGGATCGATCCATCGTCGATATGGCCCGCAGCGTTCACGGCGAACAGCGCCGAAACCACCAGCTCCCCCACCTTGACGGTCGCGCTACCGATGCCGGCCGGCGTTGGTTCCTCTGGATCGACCAGGCCCCATTTGCCCATCGCTGCGCCGGTGCCGGCGCCAACCCGCCCAACATCGAACTCGGCAGCGACATCGTCGACGGCGCTTCGGCCGTCTGCCGGCGTGGGACGGACCGTACCGTCGCCCACGTTGAGATCAAAGAGCGACAAGCCAACGACGATCGGTACCACCCCCGCCGATGTGGTGAATCCTCGCTCGTGCGCAACGCACCACTCGATGACGCCATCGACCGAGGCCAATCCGAAGGCCGATCCCCCGCTCAGAACCACGGCGTCAATGCGGTCGACCAGCCGGTCGACCCCCAGCAGCCCGAACTCTCGAGATGCCGGTGCCCCACCACGAATTTCGCCCGATGCGACGGTTCCGTCGGGAAACACCACCACGGTGCATCCGGTTTGGGCGTCCAGGTCGGTGTGGTGGCCAACCGCTACCCCATCGATGCCCAGGTTCATCGCCTAAATCTATCCATGCGGCCAGCCGACCTCGAAACGGCCCGAACTAGCCTTCGGGAATGGCCGAGCCCGACGCTGTCATCCGATGGACCTGCCCCAACTGCAACCGGGTGTTCGGCAAGGTGAATCAAAGTCATCTTCGCTGCGAGCCCGGCATGACCCTCGGGCAGTACCTCGCCGACGCTCGTCCCTTTGAGCAGCCGGTCTTTGAGGCTGTCGAACACCGGATCGGCCATCTCGATGGACTCATCATCGACCCGATCGACGTCGGCATTCTGTTGAAGAACGGTCCGATGTTTGCCGAGCTTCGCCCAAAGACCCGGTGGACGGCACTCGGGTTCTCCCTCGGACGAAAGCTCGATCATGGCCGGCTGTCACGCAAGGTCGTCGACTACGGCAAAAAGTTCTTTCATGTCATCAATGTCGAGGATCCCGAGCAGATCGACGATGAGATCGCCGACTGGTTGATCGAGGCGTACCACGTGGCCGGCGGCACCCTGAGCGCATACCAGCGTTCACAGAGTTCGTCGGACGACGCCGAGGGGATGATGGTTCCTGACGACATCGATGAGGACGATCTCTTCTAGAACCGATCAGGATCCGAGCAGCTGATCGTAGGTCGGCGCGACGCGAGCCCAGTCGTGTGCCCGAAGCTCATCGGCCAGGCCGATCAGTGCGGAGCGGAACTTCTCGAGATCGGCCAGGACCTCGCCGAGGCGAGTCGTGAGCATCCCCTCCGGGTAGAGGGCGGCGTCGTGAAACCGTTGGGGCACGATCTCGGGATAACTGAGCCGATCGGGCAGTACCGGGACCGCTCCGGCCACCATCGCCTCGACCATCGCGATGCCAAAGAACTCATGATGTGCCGCACTCACCACCACGTCGGTGCGAGCGAGAAGCGCGCAATAGTCGGCCCGATCGAGATACCCGACGTGCTCGATGCGGTCGGCCAGGCGCTCCTGCACCTCCAGAAACTCGCGGGGGTCGACCCGTTCGTTCTCGCCCGCAATCGCCAACCGGAACGGCACGCCTTCGTCGGCGAGTTTGACCAGGGACCCGAACACTGCACGAGGGTTCTTGTCGTGATCCCACCGATGACTCCCCAGCACGAGCGGGCCCTACACTCAACCGTCCCGCCCG